>SLPT01000383.1 GCA_007131845.1 Desulfobacteraceae bacterium
CATCGTTTTCGTCGGTTTTACTCGCTTTTTTTCTCTTCCTGCTGCCTGCATGTGCAGGGATGGGCCTCCATATCCCCGTGGCAGATATGAATCTGCTGGGGCTTACAGTTTTCCGGAGTGTCCTTTAAATTTTGCGGCTGCTGGCAGCAATGACCTTTTTCATCCATGATCCGCCTCCTTGTCCTGTCTGATTAAGTCCATTCAAAAATCCATCGTCTCATCATATTTTATACAGCCCGGGCGCTTTGTCAACGATCCATTTGTTTTGTTTCCGGTGCAGGCTTTACCGGGGGGCTGCTTGACGCATCCCGGTTACTTTGTTACGTTTGCAATGATGACACAATCTTAATAAGTCTTGATCTGACGGCTTTGTAGAACCTAAACTGAGTATAGGTAGAAAGTTCAAGGTCAAGGCTTGCACAACCGACAGAACAATTCAGCCCGCGATACCACGCGGATGATTTACAGAAAACAGGGGGAACGATGAAACAAGACGAAAGATCCACGCTGCTTTATGAGCGGGCAAAGAAACGGATTCCTGGCGGCGTCAACTCGCCGGTGCGGGCCTGCCGTTCCGTGGGAAGAAATCCTTTGTTTATAGACCGGGCGCAAGGCTCCCGGATGACCGATGCCGACGGCAATGAATTCATAGATTTCGTGGGGTCATGGGGTCCTTTGATACTTGGCCACCGGCACCCCGCCGTCATCGCTGCCATTGAAAAGGCCCTCGAGCGCGGGGTGAGCTTCGGCGCACCTGTTGATCTGGAGGTGGAGCTGGCGGAAATGGTCGTGGAGGCCGTCCCCTCGGTCGAGATGGTCCGCATGGTCAACTCCGGAACCGAGGCGACCATGTCGGCGATCCGTGCGGCCCGTGCATTTACGAAGCGCGATCTTCTCGTGAAATTCGACGGCTGCTACCACGGCCATGCAGACACCCTGCTCGTGGCTGCGGGCTCCGGGATCGCCACGCTGAATATCGCCGGATCCCCGGGCGTACCGGAAGATACGATCCGGCAGACGGTTTCCCTGCCGTATAACGACACGGAAGCTTTCAACCGCTTCATGGCAGAGCAGGGCGGTCGTGTTGCAGCGGTCATCGTGGAGCCGGTTGCCGGAAACATGGGGCTTGTTCCGCCGCATCCGGCTTTTCTGGAAGCCCTCCGGGAGCAGGCCAGCAAAAACGGAAGCGTTCTGATTTTCGACGAGGTGATGACGGGATTCCGGCTCTCTTACGGAGGCGCCCAGGCGCTCTACAACGTGACACCGGATATGAGCTGCTTCGGAAAGATCGTCGGCGGCGGGATGCCGGTGGGTGCATACGGCGGGAAAAAGGAAATCATGGAGCAGATCGCACCGGAGGGTCCGGTATACCAGGCAGGGACCCTTTCGGGAAATCCCCTGGCCATGGCCGCAGGCATCGCCACCCTGAAGGAGCTGCAGAAACCAGGTTTTTACGAGACCCTGGAAGAGTGCTCCGCCCGCCTGAGCGACGGGGTCCTGCGACTGGCCGAACAACTGGGTATGCCCCTGGCTGTCAACCGGGTCGGATCCATGATGAGTTTTTTCTTTACCGATCAGCCGGTGAACAACTTTGAAGATGCAAAAACGTCGAACCTGGAGCGGTTTGCGGAATATTACAATCGGATGCTTAAAAAAGGCATCTATCTGCCCCCGTCCCAGTTCGAGGCGCTATTTGTCTCCGCGGCCCACGAGACAGCCGACGTGGATCTGTTCCTTGCGGCAGCCGAGGATGCGCTGTCCCGCTTTTCGTAGCGATCAGTCAATTATAACCTGCGCGAACAGCGCGGCCGGGTTTGCAGGGAAATCAATTGAAGAAGAGGGTGCCGCCAGTGGAGCAGAAGAAAACCGGAAGCGCTGAAGCGGGCCGGAAAGGATCGGATGGGCTGGAAGCGGATTATTCGGTGACGAATCAGGCGGGACCGGATGGGCCGGTGCTGGATCCGGCCCTGAATACTATTCCCCAAAACGTGGCTTCGGTTCACCTGACAGCCGTATGCGGTACGGCCATGGGCGCGCTGGCAGCGGTGCTCAAGGAAAAGGGGATTCATGTCACAGGATCGGATGCCAACGTGTATCCGCCCATGAGCACCTTTCTGGCCGGGAAAAAGATCCCGGTGACCGAAGGGTTTTCGGCTGACAATCCGGCTTACGGACCGGACCTGGTTGTCATCGGGAATGCGGTGCGCCGGGACAACCCGGAAGTGGCCACGGTTGCGCGAAAGCGGATTCCTTACTGCTCCATGCCCCAGGCCGTCAACCGATTTCTGGTGGAGGATCGTAAAGCCGTTGTGGTGACGGGCACCCACGGAAAAACCACCACGTCCGCCATGATCGCGTGGCTGCTCTTCGAAGGGGGAGTGGATCCGTCTTTTCTCATCGGCGGCATCCTGGGCAATTTCCACTCAAATTACCGCACCGGCAGCGGGGGATGGGCCGTGCTGGAAGGCGATGAATACGACACGGCCTTTTTCGACAAAAAGGCCAAGTTTTTTCACTATCCGCCGGATACGGCCATTGTTACCTCTGTCGAGTTCGATCACGCCGATATTTTCGACAACCTGGCGCATATCCGCTCTGCTTTTGACGAATTTTTTTCCGGGATGGATCCGGGCGCACGGCTCATCGCATTTGACGGGGATGAAACCGTCCGGGGACTTGTTGCCGGGAGAAATGTCCGCATCGAGATGTACGGGACAGACGGTACGTCCATGTGGCAAATCGGTGAGCACTGGCAAGACTTTCCATACAACGG
>SLPT01000213.1 GCA_007131845.1 Desulfobacteraceae bacterium
GCCGAGGGCATCACCCATCACCCCCACCCCATCGGAATTGACCTTCAATCTTCGCAGGGTCGGTCGGTTTTTTTGGGGTTGTTCATATGGCTATGCAAAGAATCGCCCGAAAAACCGCAAGGCAACATTGGGAGGGCATTACTTTTCGGAAATGTAACGAAGGGCGTTTTGAAAAATACGAAGACCCGGGACCTCGGTGGCTGCTTCCGGATCGCTGCCGCGCAGCAGCGCCCGGTTGCGGCACCAGTCCGGATGGTTGGTCGGGTGATGGTAGGCCTCGGGGTGCGGCATGAGGCCGAATATGCGGCCCGTGGGATCGCAGATGCCTGCGATATCGTCCATGGACCCGTTGGGATTGTCGGGGAAGCGTCCGCCGGCCGGAGAGCCGTCTGAAGCGGCATAACGACAGACTATCTGACGGCTTTCCTTCAGGCGCAAAAGCGTGTCGTCTTCCGCGACCACCTTTCCCTCCCCGTGACGCACCGGGAGTTCGGCATGGGTCATACCCCGGGTGAACACGCAGGGAGATGCATCGTCAAATGCCATATGAACCCAGTCGTCCCGGAAATTACCGCAGTCGTTGTAAGTAATGGCGGCTTTACGCGCCCGGTAATCGGCGTCGAAACCGGGCAGAAGCCCCATGTTGACGATAGTCTGGAACCCGTTGCAGATGCCCAGAACCAGGTTGCCGTCCTCCACGAACCGGATGATGGCCTCCCCCGCATGCTTTTTCATACGAACGGCCTGGATGACCCCGGCACCGTGATCGTCGCCCCATGAAAATCCGCCGATAAACACCAGAAGTCCGTAGTCGGAAAGCGTCGCCTTCCCGGACAGCACGTCGTTGATGTGAACCCGTTCGGCACGGAAGCCGGCCAACTCGCATGCATGGGCGGTTTCAATATCACAGTTGAGGCCGTATCCGGTCAGTACGAGTGCTTTCACCCGGGAGGTCATATCAAATCTCCAAATGGCTTTTTCCAGGCGTTTCTCAGGTCATTCACATCCGCTTCGAACAGGAGGCGGCCTTCTGTCCCGGTCACGTGCAGCGTTTTTTCCTCCGTTACCCTGCCGGCACAGACAACGGGAAGTCCGTCAAAAAGCTCGTCGAAGGCGTCCTTGTTTTCAGGCGCTATGGTTGCAATAAAGCGGCCGGCGCTTTCGGAAAACAGCAACCGATCGGCCGTCAGGCCAGGGGATGCGGTAACCGCATCCAGGTCCAGGCGGACGCCCAGGTCTCCGGCCATCGCGCACAAGGCCAGATGAACCGCCAATCCGCCCCGGTATACGCCATGAAGGGATGCAAACAGGTTTTCTTTCACAGCCCGGGAAACCACGCGATACAGGGCGGCGAAGTTTTTGGCATCCACTTTCGGAACGTTGAGCCCGGTATAGCCAAAGTGCTCATAATACGCGGAGGCGCCGAGTTCATCACGGGTTTCCCCGAGAATGCATACCAGATCCCCGGCCGCCTTGACATCCATGGTGACGCACCGGCCGATGTCTTCGGTCACGCCGGCGGCGGAGAACTGAAGCGTCTCCGGGGCGGAGACCTTGTGGTATTCACCGTATGCACCCGGCAGATGGCCGTCGACGTACATGGAGTCTTTTCCGGACAAAAGCGGGATCTCCCATTCGGTGCAGATTTCGGCCAGCGCCTTGCAGGAACGGACGAGCTGGGCCGCCTTGAAACGTCCGTCGGGGTTTTTGACCGGGTCGTAGGCAATGGTAGGCCAGCAGAAATTGTCCACCCCGCCGATATGCCCGAAATCACCGCCCACGGCCAAAAGACGCCGCACGGCCTCGTCGATGGTGCATGTGGTCATGTGGTACGCGTCGATGGCGGAATAAAACGGAATAACCGCCTGGGAGAAAACAAGGCCCCGGTCGGATTCCAGGACGGGCCGCAGCACAGCGGCATCACTGTTGACGTCCCTGAATTTTCCCACCAGCGGCTTGATGACGCTTCCTCCCTGGACTTCGTGGTCGTACTGGCGGGCGATCCACTCTTTGGAACACATGTTGGGATTCGACAGGAGATCGCACAAAAGCGTTTTGTAGTCGGCAGGCTCGGAAAGCACCGGCTCGAAAATCCCCCGGTCCGCCGGATCGGTCCACTCCGCCTCGAACTCCCACCGGGGGAAGCCGCGGGTGAGAAAATCCATATCCACGTACGCGCACGTCGCGCCGTCATAGGTGATATGCAGCTTGCCGGAATCGGTGTATTCACCGATCACCGTGCTCTCCACGGCATGCTTCCGGGAGAGCTCCAGAAACCGGTTCTCATCATCCGGATGAACCGCCACGGTCATTCGTTCCTGGGATTCCGAGACCCAGATCTCCCACTGATCGAGCCCTTCATATTTCAGGGGAACGCTTTCCAGAAAAACCCGGCATCCCCCGGAAAGCCGGGCGGTCTCCCCTATGGAGGACGAAAGCCCGCCGCCGCCGTTGTCCGTGATGTACCGGATCATGCCCGCATCTCTTGCTTCAATCAGAAAATCGTGCATCTTTTTCTGGGTGTAGGGGTCTCCGATCTGCACATGGCCTGCCGGCGTATGGGCTGAAAAGCTTTCGGACGACGCGGTCACCCCGTGAATGCCGTCTTTTCCAACCCGTCCGCCGCACATGAAGATCAAATCCCCGGGGGTCGTTGTTTTCTGCTCGGCTGGCTCCCCATCCACAAGGGCCGGCATGATGCCCAAAGCCGTCACGAACACCAGGCATTTTCCCATGTACCCGGGATGAAAGATCACCTGCCCGAATGGCGTGGGGATGCCGCTCTTGTTCCCGCCGTCCCGGACGCCCTCGATCACACCGTCGAGAAGGCGCCGCGGATGGAGCCTGGGATTCAGTTCGCCGTCATAGTCTCTTTCCCCTACGCAGAAGCCGTAGCTGCCCATGACCAGCCGGGAACCCTTCCCCGTACCCAGGGGATCGCGGTATACCCCCACGATGCCCGTGATGGCGCCACCGTATGCCTCCATGTTGGACGGCGAGTTGTGGGTTTCGCCGGTGATCACATAGTAATGGTTCTCATCGAAGCGCCCGACGCCGGCGTTGTCCCAGAGCACGGAGACAACCCAGTCTTTTTTCTTCTGAAGGGCCACGGTCGGGGCCTCGATATAAGTACGAAACAGGCTCTCGATTTCCTCGGTGGTGCCGGCGGAACGGTCCCGGTAATAAAACCGGCCGCGAAAGGTGTTGTGGTTGCAGTGATCGGAGCGCGCCTGGGAGATGTATTCGATTTCGATATCCGTGGGATCCGAAAGCCCCGCTTTTTCCCTTTCCCTCCGGACGGCCGGTTCATTGAAATAGGAACGGATCACGGGTATATCGTTTTCGTTCAAGGCCAGGTTCCGCTCATCGCTGATCCTGCGGACGGTTTCGTCTGAATCGATGGGAATGGTGGAAACCGTGGGTACATGATCGAGCACCACCTTCGGTACGATAATGCCAATGCCGGCGTTTTCGTCCCATTCCGGTTGGCTCCAGATACGAACCTGCTGGATGATGTCGTTGGACAGGAGTTCTTCCGCGATCAGCCGGGCATCATCTTCGGTCATACCAGGCGCACGGATACAGTAGCGCCGGGACGTGTACACGCCTTCTTTCGGGGAAAAACGCTTTTCCGTAACATCCTCGATAGCTTCAACGGCCGTCTCCCCCGGGGTATCCTTCACTCCCGGCCGGTAGCCAACCCATATGCACCAGTCAAAATCGATGGGCAGCGGCTTGTAATCCGAGACCTGGGTGACCGGGTTGGTAAAAATCTCATGCTGAATCTGTGCAAGCTGCTTTTCGGAAAACGCCTTGTCGATGGTCAGAATATGAACGCTGCGAACCGATTCGATATCCATGCCGAAATACGCTGCCGCTTTTTTCCGGACCTGCTGGCCTTCCGCGTCCAGCAGATGCGCTTTAAGCGCTGTTTCAAGTCGATGGGGCATAGTCTGAGAGCCTGTCGGATGTTGATTTCATGCAAATTGCCGATGCCAGGGGACGGAAATCAAATATCTTATCCGCTTCCGCCACCGGTAATCAAGCGCATGATGTCATTGTAAAAAACAAATATGATGAGCGTCAGGATGATAAGCATCCCTACCTGCTGGGCGACTTCCCGGGTTTTCATGGAAACCGGGCTTCCCTTGACCGCCTCGATACCGAAAAAGAGCAGGTGACCGCCATCAAGCACCGGAATGGGGAGGAGGTTGAGAATCCCCAGGTTGATACTGATCAGGGCGATAAAGCCCAGCAGGTTCACCAGACCGTGCTCCACCTGCTCGCCGGCCATCTGCGCAATCAGGATCGGTCCGCCAAGGTTGTCCGCGGAAACGCTTCCGGTAATCATCTTGGCCACGCTGAGCACGGTCAGCTCAACGATCATGTAGGTGCGGTGAAGGCTCTCGGTAAAGGCTTTCACCGGGCCCAGACGCTCCGTTTCCGTGGTTCCGGCCGCCGTGACCCCGATAATATAGCGCTCCTGCATTTCACCGAAAATATCTTCCATGGACTCCACGGCCGGGGTAACGGGTGTATCGAGCCTTTCTCCATTGCGCGCCACACTTACCGTGACAGTCGATCCACCACTGGCGCCGATGGCCTCAGCCATCTCCGACCAGGTACTGATTTCTTTTCCATCGATGGCGACGATCCGGTCTCCTTCTTCGAGCCCTGCCTCCCAGGCCGGGGAATCCGCCCTCACCTCCCCGATTTCAGGCTTCAGATGCATGAGGCCGACAACGGCGAACAAGGCGAAAAAAATGACAACAGCCAGCAAAAAATTGAACACCGGTCCGGCTGCAACGATAATCATGCGCCGGGAAACCGGTTGATGGGTAAACGAGCAGGCGCGGTCCTCTTCGCTAAGCTCCGAGTCCTCGTGCTCCCCAACCATTTTGACGTATCCGCCCAGCGGAAGGGCGGCAATACGGTATTCCGTACGCCCCTTTTTCCACTTGGCGATCGCCGGGCCAAAGCCCAGGGAGAATTTCTCGACGCCCACGCCAAAGGCCCTTGCCATGAGGAAATGGCCCAGCTCATGGAAGAAAATCAGAACGCCAAGAACGATAATCAGACCGATAACAGAACTCATTCAGTCTCTTTGCCTCCGGTGGTTTCAACGATTTGACGGGCGGTCCGGCGCGCCCACCTGTCCGCAGACAGGATCTCTTCCAGCGCCGGTTCGCTAACGATCCGGTGCCGGTGCATGGTTTCTTCGATCAATCGGGGAATCCGGTCGAACCCGATCTTTTTTTCCAGGAAAAAGGCCACGGCAATCTCGTTGGCCGCATTGAGAACGGCGGGCATGGTCCCGCCCGCTTCGCATGCCCTGTAGGCAAGCTTGATGCAGGGAAATTTCGCGAAGTCGGGTGCCTGGAAATCAAGGCGTCCAATGGCGGCGAAATCCGGCGGCTCAATACCTATAGGCAGCCGCTCCGGGTAGGAAAGCGCATGGGCGATAGCACCCTTCATATCCGGGATACCCATCTGAGCAATGACGGATCCGTCCCGGAACGCCACCATGGAGTGAACGATGCTCTGGGGATGAATCAGCACCTCGATGGCACCGGGCGGCATCCCGAATAGGTGCATTGCCTCGATGACCTCGAGCCCCTTGTTCATCATGGTGGCTGAATCGATGGTGATCTTGGCTCCCATCTGCCAGGTAGGGTGCGCCAGGGCATCGGCAACCGTGATGTCCGCGAACCCGGACGCATCACGCCCCAGGAAGGGCCCGCCGGAAGCGGTGAGAACAATCTTTTCCAGGTCCTTTACGTGGTTTCCGGCAATGCATTGAAAAATCGCGCTGTGTTCGCTGTCCACGGGCAATATGCGAACACCGGCGACCGTGGCGGCCGCCATGACCAGACTGCCCGCCATGACAAGGGTTTCCTTGTTGGCCAGGGCGATGTCCTTACCGGC
This sequence comes from Desulfobacteraceae bacterium, assembly GCA_007131845.1. Taxonomy (GTDB): domain Bacteria; phylum Desulfobacterota; class Desulfobacteria; order Desulfobacterales; family Desulfosalsimonadaceae; genus B1SED10-16. Next base: position 5,926 of record SLPT01000213.1, read on the forward strand.
TTCGATGGCCGCAAGCGTCGGCAGAAGCCCTGCTCCGCCAACCATGGCAGAGACCACCATGGTTGCATCCGGATGGGTGGCGGCGGCCGCGTAGCCTTCGTCGCCGCACAATATCCGGGTCCGGCACCCGGCCGGCAGCTTCTTTTGAAGGATGCCCGCCCCGTTTTCATCATATACCACGGCGATATCCGGGGAAAAGCGAGCAACCTGCTCTGCCAGAAGATCGAAGTTATCTTTTCCGGTCAGCGCACGCACGCGGAAACGATCCGGAAACTTCTCCGCGATTTCAAGCGTATTGCGCCCGATGGAGCCGGTGGCGCCGAGTATGACCAGTTCATTCATGAATATACCGGATCAGAAAACATATACATTGAAAAAATAAGCAAACGGCGCCGCAAAGATCAGCGCATCGATGCGGTCGAGAATCCCCCCGTGCCCCGGCAGAATATTGCCTGAATCCTTAATTTGGGAAGTCCTTTTGAGTTCCGATTCGAAAAGATCGCCAAGTTGACCGGAAATCCCTGCAACTGCGGCGAAAACCAACACGAGCAGAGTCGGCAGTTCGGGCAGAAAAACCATTTTGAACAATAACGCCACCAGGAGGTTGGCTGCCAGCCCCCCGATCGCCCCTTCGATGGTCTTTCCGGGACTGATAGCCGGATGGAGCTTTCGCCGGCCGAAATAGGTTCCAACGTAAAACGCGGCCGCATCCCCGAGGAATATGATAAACACGAGGAAAAAGATCCACGCCACCCCGTCCGGCCGGCCCCGAAGCAAAATCAGGCAAGCCAGCGGCAGGGCAATATACACCAGAAACTGCGCGCCCCCGGCAACCATGTCAAGTATCCGCCGCCCCTTATCTGCGGAAAACCCGTACATGGACAACACGGCCATCCCGGCAAAGCCGGCCCATGCAAGAAAAAAAAGCAGCCCCGTGGCAGAAAAAGCGGCTGCGATCAGAATCAGGGCCCCGGAGGCAATACACCACAAGGGGACGGGAGTCCAAATCCGGGTCTTGTCGCCCTCGAAAAGAATATAGAAATATTCCTTCGAGGCAATGGCTCCGACAATCAGAATCAGGCCGGCAAAGGAGGCCATGGGGCCGTACAGGATAAGCGATGCCAGCACCGGAACTGCTACAATGCTCGTCAACCAGCGTTTCAAATGCATTATGGAATGTCCGTTTTTCGACTTCAACCGGAAATTGACGCGGCACGATTTACGGATGCATCATCACGGATAAATTAATCGTTGATGCGACCGAACCGGCGCTCCCTGCGCCTGTATTCAGACAGAATATCCAGAAATTCCTCCCGCGTGAAGTCCGGCCATAGCGTGGGGGTGACAAACAATTCCGAATAGGCGATCTGCCATAGCAGGAAGTTGCTGATGCGGTATTCCCCGCTGGTACGGATGAGCAGCTCCGGATCGGGCATGTCCGCGGTTTGAAGAAATGTTTCGAAAAGTTCCGGCGTTATCGCATCGACGGCAACCTCACCCGCCGCAACCCGGCGGGCAACGGCACGACAGGCAGATACGATTTCACTCCGGCCGCCATAGCTGAGCGCCAGATTGAGCTGCATCCCATTATTGGTATCGGTATCATCCATTACCCGGCGAAGACTTTCCCGGACATCGTCCGGCAGGCGGTCGATTTCGCCGATCACATTAAGACGGATGTTGTTTTCAATCATCTCGCTGCGCTCGGCTGCCAGAAACCGCTTTCGAAGCGCCATCAGGGCCTTGACCTCGGACTTCGGCCGCTGCCAGTTTTCCGTTGAAAACGCATACAATGTCAGATACCGGATGCCGATTTCCCTGCATGTCCGGACCAGCATCCGAACGGTTTCGGCCCCCTTTTCATGGCCCTTGACCCGGTTGATCATCCGCTTCCGGGCCCAGCGGCCGTTGCCATCCATGATAACGGCGACATGGGCGGGAGGCGGCTCGGGGTCCGTCCCGGCGTTATCGGGAACATCAGAGCTCAAGGGTTTCCTTTTCCTTTTCCTTGAAGATGTCATCGATCTGCCGGATATGATCATCGGTAATCTTCTGAACATCGTCGAGGCTTTTTTTGACATCATCCTCGGATGCGTCTCCATCCTTTTTAAGGCCCTTGAGCATCTCGTTGGCATCCCTTCGGATATTCCGGACGGCCACACGGTAATCCTCGCAGATCTTGTTCACCTGCTTGACGATTTCCTTGCGGCGGTCTTCCGTGAGCGGCGGGATGGTGATGCGAATGATCTTTCCGTCGCTGGTGGGCGTCAGGCCGAGGTTGGACTTCAAAATCGCCTTTTCGATTTCCTTGATGGCCGAGGCATCCCATGGCTGAATGGTTATCAGACGGCTTTCGGGGACCGACAAGGATGCAAGCTGGTTGAGCGGCGTGGGCGTGCCGTAATAGTTCACCCGGACACCGTCAAAAACGCTAAGCGATGCACGGCCGGTGCGGATCCGCTTGAGTTCCTTCCGGAGCGCATCCACCGACTTCTCCATTTTTTCCCTGGCTTCCTCGATAATTTCCTCAATCATGTACGATCACCATTTCCTTAAGAAAGTTTCACCCCGTTGAATCCATCCGGCTTCCTTAATCGTGTACCCGGGAGCCGGCGCCCAGTCATATCGTATCACAAATCCATCAATCAGGATTACCCGGCATCCTTTCCGACCTCGTAGATGTGCGTTCCGATAGACATATCCCCGCAAACCACGTTGCGGATATTGCCGGGCACCTTCAGGTTGAATACAATCATTTCCAGATCGTTTTCCATTGCAAGGGAAACCGCCGTGGAATCCATGACATGCAGGCGCCGTTCCAGTACGGACATGTAGCTGATGTTCTGAATAAACCGGGCATCGGTATTGGCAACCGGATCCATATCATACACGCCGTCAACCTTGGTGGCCTTGAGCAGCACATCCGCATGAATCTCCGCTGCACGGAGTACCGCGGCAGTGTCCGTGGTGAAGTATGGATTTCCCGTACCGGCGGCGAAAATGACGACCCGGCCCTTCTCCAGATGCCTCACCGCCCGGCGCCGGATATACGGTTCGGATACCTGGTGAATGGATATGGCTGATAAAACCCGGGTTTGAATCTCGAATTTTTCCAGTGCACCCTGTAAGGCGAGGCTGTTCATGACAGTGGCCAGCATGCCGATGTAGTCGGCCGAGGCCCGATCCATGCCCTTTGAGCTGGCCGCCATTCCACGGAAAATATTGCCTCCGCCAACCACGAGGGCGACCTGAACGCCAAGATCGACGATTTCCTTAACCTCCCCGGCCACGTAGGCAAGGGTTTCCGGATCGATACCGTAGCGGGATTCCCCCATCAGGGCCTCGCCGCTCAGCTTCAAAAGCACCCGCCGGTATTTTGATTCTTCCACGATGAACCGCCTCGCTACAGATGAAAGATAATGGCAAAAGTCGTACGGGACAACTTATTCCAGATCCTCGCCGATCTGGAACCGTGCAAAACGGCGAATGGTTATTTTTTCGCCCGTTTTGGCGATCATTTCATTGATCACATCGGAAATGGTCAGGTTGGTATCCCGTACATACAGCTGGTTCATGAGACAGGATTCCTTGAAAAATTTATTCATCTTGCCTTCGACGATCTTTTCGATCATATTTTCAGGCTTGCCGGCCTCGAGCGCCTGATCCCGGTAAAGCTGTTTTTCCTTTTCAATAAATGCTTCCGGGATGTCTTCGGGCAGTACACCCAGGGGATTGGAGGCGGCGATGTGCATCGCAATGTTTCTTGCAAATTCCTTGAACTCGTCGGTTTTTGCCACAAAGTCCGTCTCGCAGTTGACTTCCACAAGGACGCCGATCTTGCCCCCCATGTGGATATAAGACTGAATGACGCCTTCTCCGGCGACGCGGCCGGCCCGTTTCCGTGCGGTTGCAAGCCCCTTCTTCCGAAGGTAGTCGGCCGCTTTTTCCAGGTCTCCCGTGCATTCCGTAAGAGCCTCCTTGCAATCCATTATACCCGCACCGGAACGGTCCCGGAGCTTCTTTACCATTTCCGCGCTAACGCTTGTCATTATTATTCTCCTGTATTTTCAACTTCTTCGCTGGTTTCAACAGATTCCTGCACAGTGGGCTCACCGGAAACAGCCTTTCGGATCACTTCGACAACCGGACCCTTTTCATCGTCTCCGGCGGCACTCCGGTCTTTTTTGAAGTCAGTCGCCTTTCCGGTTGCAGCCACGGTTTTCTTGTCCGCCTCGGCCTGCTCCTTTTCGGCGCGGCGCTCGGCGCCTTCAGTGCATGCATCGGCCATTTTGGAAACCATCAGCCGGATGGACCGGATGGCGTCATCGTTGCCGGGAATGATGTAGTCGATGGGATCCGGGTCACAGTTGGTATCCACCACGGCGACCACCGGAATCCCAAGACGCTGGCCTTCTTTGACGGCAATGGCCTCCTTCTTCGGATCGATTACGAAAAGGGCGCCGGGCAGATCGTTCAAGGAGCGGATGCCGCCCAGGGTAGCATCGAGCTTTTCCCTTTCCTTGAGCATGTAAATTCGTTCCTTTTTGGGATACATATTGATGGTGCCGTCGTTTTCGATGGTATTGAGGTGATTGAGGCGATCAATGCTTTTCCGGATGGTCTGGAAATTCGTCAGCATGCCGCCAACCCACCGGTTATGAACATAAAACATCTCGCACCGGTTGGCCTCCTCGTAGATCGCTTCCCGGGCCTGCTTCTTGGTTCCGACAAACAAAACAGGCTTTCCGTTTGCAACGGTTTTGACAATAAAATCGTAGGCATCACGGAACATCCGGACCGTTTGCTGCAGATCGATGATGTAGATGCCGTTTCGGGCGCCGAAGATGTATTTTTTCATCTTCGGGTTCCATTTTCTCGTCTGATGGCCGAAATGGACACCGGCTTCGAGCATTTCCTTCATTGTGACGTAAGCCATTGACACACTCCTTTTTTGGGTTTTGACCGCCGCTTTCATCA
>SLPT01000091.1 GCA_007131845.1 Desulfobacteraceae bacterium
ACCGGCTGCGGATACTACCTGACGCAAAACCGGTTAAATATATTTTTTTTCCAGGACAGAGTTGTAATCATGGGTCGTTTTTTTAAATTTTTTTTAAGATGGTTGTTTCGTATTTCTCTTCTTGCGATCGTTTTGGGAATCGGCGCTGCTGTGGGCGGCTATTACTATTATTCAAAAGACCTTCCGGTTATCACCAAACTCGAGGAATACAATCCTCCATCAGTTACGACATTTTATGCCAGCGACGGGAGCAAAATCGCCGAGTTCTTCGACGAAAGGCGCTTTGTGATCGACCTGGATGAAATGCCATCCCACCTGATCGGTGCATTTATCGCTGCGGAGGATGCCCGCTTCTATGAGCATGACGGCATCGATATACACAGCATTATCCGGGCCTTTATCAAAAACATCGAAGCCGGCACGATCGTGCAGGGCGGCAGTACGATTACCCAGCAGGTGGCAAAATCGTTTTTTCTCACACCGGAAAGAAGCTACTCGCGGAAAATCAGGGAAGCGATTCTTGCCTACAGGATCGACAGATACTTTGAAAAGGACGAAATCCTGTACCTGTATATGAACCAGATTTACCTCGGCAACGGTGCATATGGCGTAGAGGCCGCAGCCCGGCGTTATTTTGGCAAAACCGCCGAGGAACTCACCCTGGCTCAAAGCGCATTGCTTGCCGGCCTTCCCAGCGCACCGAGCCGCTATGCCCCCAACCGGCATCCGGATCGGGCGAAAAACCGGCAGATTTACGTGCTAAACCGGATGATGGCGCATGAATTCGTTACCGAAGAACAGGCGCGGCAGGCCATGGACGAACCCGTCGATATCAAACCCAGACGGAGCCTGTTTACCGAAAGGGTACCGTATTATTCCGAGCATGTCCGGCAGATGGTGGAAAGCATGTATGACCGGGATATGCTGTACCGGGGGGGGCTTCATGTGTATACCAACGTGGATATCGATCAGCAGATAGCCGCCCGGAAAGCTGTTGACAAGGGACTCAGGGCCCTGGACAAAAGAAGGGGATACCGGGGACCCATCCGGAATATCGATGCACAGGAAATGGAGGATTTCAGCAGGATTGTCCAGCAGTCCATGGAGTTGGAACCCCTTGAGGAGGGACGGCTTGCCAGGGGAGTGGTAACCGGGGTTGATAATTCGAAAAATGTCGTTACGGTGCGTATCGGAGACCAGACAGGTACCATCACCCTGGAAAACATGCGATGGGCCAGGCGTCCGGATCCGAAAGTCCCCTATGAAAGTGTCTCGGTCAGAAGACCGGGGGATGTGCTGCGCACCGGCGACGTCATCTATGTAAAAGTCCTGGAGCAAAAAGACGGTTCCGGGGATGAATGGCATTTATCGCTGGAACAATCCCCTGAAGTCCAGTCCGCCCTTTTGTCCATGGAACCGGATACCGGACGGGTAAGGGCCATGATCGGCGGGTGGGATTTTGCCGAAAGCCAGTTTAACCGGGCTGTTCAGGCGCGAAGGCAGCCGGGATCGGCTTACAAGCCCGTGATCTATGCAGCAGCCATCGACCGGGGCTACACGCCCGCAACAACCATTGCCGATACGCCGGTGGTATATGAAGATACGGAACAGGATTTTACGTGGAAGCCCAGAAACTACGATAATACATTTCACGGTTTCACTTTGCTGCGCGACGGGCTGATTCATTCCAGAAACGTAATCACCGTCAAGATATTACAGGATATCGGCATTGACTACCTGGTCGACTATTCCCGGAAAATGGGGATTCATAGCAACCTGGAAAGGGATTTGTCCCTTGCTTTGGGGTCTTCCGGTATGTCGCTGCTGGAATTGACCGGTGCCTACCAGGTTTTCGCAAACCAGGGAGAAAAGGTTGATCCCCAGTTTATCAGCAGAATCGAGGACCGCCACGGCAATATCCTTTATCTTGAAAACCCGGCGTCGGAAAGGGTCATCGAAAAAAGTACTGCCTACATGGTCACCAGCATGATGGAAAAGGTCATTCAGGAGGGGACGGGATGGCGTATCAGGGAACTCAACCGCCCTGCCGCAGGAAAAACGGGGACCACAAACAATCTCAATGACGCATGGTTCATGGGGTATACGCCGGATCTTGTGACCGGTGTATGGGTCGGTCTCGACAACCATCAGGGTCTCGGAGCCCGTGAAACCGGGTCGCGGGCCGCAGCCCCCATCTGGCTCGAGTTCATGCAGGAAGCCATGAAAGGCACATCCCGAAAGGTTTTCCCCGTGCCTGATTCCGTCGTATTCGCAAAGATCGATGCTGATACGGGACTGCTTCCCATCGAGGAATCCCGGAAAGTGATCTACGAGTGTTTCAAGGAGGGAACCGTGCCGACGGAAAGAACAAGACGTCCGGATGCCGTCAGTGAAACGGAGGATTTGTTCAGAAGGGGGATTTATTGAGATTGCGCAAGCCTTGACGGCTTCGAAAAAAGTCGCGATCTGACGCTTTACAACCCGAAATCAACGCGCGCAGGCAGCGGCGTACAGTTGCAGAACATCATCGATGAACTGCTCCGGGTAATCCAGATAAGCCGGGTGGGACGCTCCCTTATATGTTTTGAGATCCGTCCGGAACAGCTTGGATAGTTTTTTCATCTCAGCCGATGAAACGATATTGTCCGCATCACCATAAACAATGGATACTTCTGCATTGAAATGTTCGTAGTGGCGAACGAGTTCCGTCTGCAGGCTCATTACCGGTGCGGCCAGGAGCAACCCCCGAACCCG
>SLPT01000251.1 GCA_007131845.1 Desulfobacteraceae bacterium
CGCTCCCCGATGGCTTTGAGCCGTTCATCCTCGAAGCATTCCAGAACCGCCCGGGCCCTGATCTCGTCATGTATCTCCGGATATTGCAGCATCATAGCGAGCACCCGTGCCTCGAAACGATCCGGAGTCCATGCATTCCTGTCGGGTGCTTTCCCCGGGGGACGGGCGCTTCCTTCAGCGCTTTTTTCCCGCGATTCAGCAATCTTTTCAAGGATGGTTGTTTCATCCACGCCAATCCGCTCAGCAAGGTGGCGAATGTAGATGGACCGGGCGGCGCTGTCTGCAATCTGCGCCAGCGGTTCGGCCATCTCCGATACGATCCGGACCTTACCCTCGAGATTCAACCCGTTTCGCCCGACAGACGCATCGATCTGAAAATCGACCAGTCCTTTTGCGGACGCTGCAACCTGTTGAAACGATTCGGCTCCCTGGGCAAACAAAAAAGAATCCGGGTCGTGGCCTTCCGGAAGAAGCACCACGGCGGCATCCATCCCTTCGTCCATGAATATGCCCGTGGTTCGCTGCGCGGCTCGCACGCCGGCAGCATCCGAGTCGAAAACCAGAAACGCCTTTTTCGCATAGCCTTTGAGGCGCCGGACGTGTTCCCGGGTAAGCGAGGTCCCTAAAGTGGCCACGGTATTGGCAATGCCGAACTGGTGCATGGTGATCAGGTCGAAGTATCCCTCCACGACGAACACCGCCTCGTTTGTCCGGCAGGCTTCCCTGGATGCATGCAGCCCGTAAAGGATGCGCCGCTTGTTGTATACCGGGGTTTCCGGTGAGTTAAGGTATTTGGGCTTTGCATCGTCTAACACCCGGCCGCCGAAGGCGACGATCTGGCCCGAGGCGTCGGCAATGGGAAAGATGACCCTGTTACGGAACCGATCATAATGACCGCTGCCGCTCTGCCGGGGCACGACGAGCCCCGCCTTTTCAGCCGTGCCAATAGCGACCCGGTTTTGGTTGAAAAAACGGATAAGGCCATCCCATCCGGGCGGGGCAAAACCCAGGCTGAAGCGATCCGCGAGATCCCGGTTAATTTTTCGATTTTTCAAATAGTTGCGCGCATGCTCCCCTTCCGGACGTTTTAAGAGCATCTTCCGGAAAAAATCCGACGCCTTGCGGTTAACTTGCAATAACTGTTCCCTTTCGGACATCCGCTGTTTTTCTTCACCGCTCATTTTGCGCGCGGGGATGGATATACCGTACTGCCGGGCAAGATTTTCCGCGGCTTCCGGAAACGTCAGATTGTCGTACATCATCAGGAAATTGAACACGTTGCCGCCGGTGCCGCATCCGAAACAATGAAAAATCTGCTTGGACGGGCTGACGGTAAAGGATGGCGTCTTTTCGGAATGAAAGGGGCACAGTCCGGTATAATCTTTCCCCGCTTTTTTCAACAGCACCCGCGAGGATACGATATCCACGATATCCGCTGCATTTCGTATCTCCGCGAGCTTGTCCTCAGGAATAAAAAAGGCCAACCAGCCACCTCCGGTAACGGTTACCCATAGCTTGTTTGAGCTGGTATGTTCCGCGATTGCAAGCGGGAAACGCAAATGCAATTCAACTATCCGGTTTTGCACGGCGGTGCACGAGAACCGCGGCACGATCAACCGAATCAATCATCTATAAATACGGAAGGATCCGAATGAAAATACCCTGAAAATATGCCCGGATCCATCCGGATATCATCCGTACAATTAAACCGAATAAAGATAATGCTCGCACGTTGTTTTGTCAATAGGCAATTTAGCGCTTTGCCAGCCATGCCAGCGCTTCCAGGAGATCGAGACTGCCGTCGTACAGGGCCCTGCCGGAAATAACCCCTACGACCCCGTCGGCTTCCAGGGGCGCCAGATTCTTGATGTCTTGCATGGAAGATACGCCGCCGGAGGCGACTACGTCGATATTCACGGCACGGGCCAGATCCCGGGTCGCCTCGATGTTGGGCCCGGAACGCATTCCGTCGCGTTCTATGTCGGTAAAATTGATGGCTGCAACCCCTGCGTCCTCGAACTGCTTTCCCAGCACGCCGGCAGATACATCGGTGGTTTGCGTCCAACCCTCGATAGCCACCATTCCGCCGCGCGCATCGATGCCCACAACAATCCGGCCGGGCCACTTCCCGCAGGCTTCCCGGACAAGTTCAGGGTTGTTCACGGCCTCGCTACCGATAACCACCCGCGTGACGCCTATGTCAAAATACATATCGATGGTTTCCATGTCCCGGATACCACCGCCCACCTGAATCGGAATGCCTGCCTGCCGGACAATCGCACGAATGGCATCCAGATTTTTCGGTTTTTTCTCCACAGCCCCGTCCAGGTCGACCACGTGGATGAGTTCGGCACCCTCGTCTTCCCAGCGCCGGGCCATTGCTGCGGGATCGTCCGAAAAAACGGTCTCCTTATCCATTTCACCCTGTAGCAGCCTGACGCAGCGCCCCTGCTTGATATCGATTGCGGGAATAATGATCATTGACTTCTCCGGTTGTGTCATCGGGCCGGAACAACGTGGCGTTCCGGATTTTCCCGTACTGGTTATATGACAGTTTTCTTACAGGGTTCCTTTGGACGAGAGCACATCCTTGATACGCGGATCCGGGCGTACAGCCGCATCGGTGGCCCGGCCAAAGGATTTGAAAATTGCCTCAATCACGTGGTGATCGTTTTCCCCGTATTCCACGTTGATGTGCAGGTTCATCCCGGCGGAAACCGAAACCGCCCGGAAAAATTCCTTTGCCAGGTGA
>SLPT01000219.1 GCA_007131845.1 Desulfobacteraceae bacterium
GGTTTGCTGCTTCCCCACTTCCACCATTCCGACAAAAACGGCTTCGAATACATCCAGCCCTACTTTTGGGCCATCAGCGACCATTCGGATGCCACCTTCTATTACCACCACATCCAGAACCGGGGCGAAAAATTCGGCCTCGAATACCGGTACATGGCCAGCAGGCTGTCCAAGGGAACCCTTATGATTGACGGATTCGAGGACCGGAAGGTTGCCGATGACGAAGAATCCAACGAAAAATGGGGGTATACCGGGGAGCTGCGGCCCAACACCGACCGCTACTGGTTCCGGATGAAGGCCGACCAGGCGCTTGGCAGCGATTTCATGGCAAGGCTCGATCTCGATATCGTCTCGGACCAGGATTACCTGCGCGAATTCCGCCGGGGCTATACCGGCTTCAGAGATACGGAAGGCTATTTCGAGTCCGAATTCGACCGGGGCATCGATGACAGAAATGACAGGACACGGGAAAACCGGCTCAATATCAACCGCAACTGGATGTCGTCTTCTCTCAATGCCGACGTGGTGTGGTACGACGATGTGGTCAAACGCCGGCTAAAAGATGAAAACGATACGCTTCAGCGGCTTCCCACGGTCAGCTACAACCTGCTCAAGCAACCCCTGCGCGGAAGCGGCGTCTACGGGTCGGCAATGACTGAATACACCTACTTCTTCCGGGAAGACGGCGAAACCGGTCACCGGGCGGATCTGTACCCCCGCCTGTCCAGACCGTTCTACCCCCTGAGACACCTGACTTTCGAGCCCTACGCCGGCTACCGCCAGACCGCCTGGTACAACGATGGCGATCCGGAGGATAATGGAGAGACAGACCGGTACCAGCAGCGGGGACTTTATGATCTGGGAGCCGAACTCACCACGGATTTTCACCGGATTTTTCCGGTTGACACCTTTGGTGCGGAGAAAGTCAAACACGGCGTCATACCGCAACTGCGCTACTCCTACGTCCAGGACAAGGACCAGTCCGAATACCCGGATTTCGATGAAACAGACCGGATCGATCCGGAAAACCAGCTTCTTTTCTCTGTTACGAATTTGTTTACCTCCAGAAGGACCTTGCACCGTGAAGGTGCCGATCCGCAGCCGGTCTACAACCGTTTCGCCCGATTCATGGTGGAGCAGGCCTACGACCTGGACCACGAGGACAGGGATGAAGCGTTTCTGCCGCTTTATGCGGAACTCGATATCACTCCGCGAAGCTATGTCAGCTTTCGGACCGATGCCTCGTACAGTCACAGCGAAAACCACATCGAAAGCGGCAATCTTTCGCTCCGCCTCCGCAATATCCTGAACAGCCGTTTCCGGATTGACTACCGCTATACCCGGGAGCGAAACGAGACCATTTTTTTGCAGGCTGAAGTTCCATTGCGGCATTGGCTTACGGCATACGGCGATTACGAGCACAGCCTTCAGGACGACCGGAACATCGAGACCAACGTGGGACTGCGCTACATGCGTGACTGCTGGAGCATCGATGTATCCTACAATGTGGAAGAGGATCTCGATGGGACCAAAGACCGGCGCTACTACTTGCAGGTGCATCTTTTCGGCCTGGGCGAGATCGGAAATTGACCGCAGCTTTTTACGGGTCCGTCAATTTTGATAAGCCTGCAAAACGTCTTTTTTACCGGCAGTGTTAAGTTTTAAGTGATTAAGTGTTAAGTAAAATCAAGACGTTATTTTTATTGTTTTGCGGTTATACCGGTTTTACTTTTACGAACAATTACGGATAGTTCCTATCAAAAACCTTGTCCCGGCAGCTCCGGATCAAGGCTCATCCGGCGCCTTTTTCCTGAAACTACAACGGGTTGCCGGGATGAGCGCCTGACAATAACGCCTTGACTTTCGCAAAATTTGAGTATATTGAAGGCCATAGACATATCACATCTGGTTTTTACGGAACAAACAGGAGGAACAATGAATAAACTCGAAATGATCTCAGCGCTCAAAAAAGAAGCCAATATATCGAAATCCGAAGCCGCAAAAGTTGTCCAGATCTTTTTCGACTCAATGTCCGATGCCCTCGCCCAGGAAGAACGGATCGAGATCCGGGGCCTGTGCAGCTTTTTCATCAAGAATTACAAAAGCTACACGGGCAGAAATCCAAAAACCGGCGACAAGGTCCAGATCCAGCCCAAAAAACTCCCTTTTTTCAAGTGCGGCAAAGAACTGAAAGAACGTGTCAACAAGTAGCCAAAACCGCCCGTTTACGGGGCGTCCTGCCGGTTTCGGAGCGATTGTCGGCCAAAACCGGCAGATACGGATGCTTGCCGCCGCACTGATAAAAAACGAAGTGCCGCATGCCATGCTTTTTACCGGCGAAGCGGGTGTCGGGAAAAAAACGACTGCCATGAATTTCGCAATGGCCGTCCACTGCAAAACCCCCGGCCCCATGGCAGGCGGCGTTTCATTTTCAGGGACCAGGAATGTCGAGCCCTGTGGTGCGTGCAGGCCGTGCAGAAAGATTGCATCGGGCAGTCATCCGGATGTCCATTATGTCGCTCCGTCGGGTGCCTATATCCGGATCGATTCGATCCGCAGCCTGTGCGAAACCATCTCGCTGCGGCCTACCGAAGGGCATATGCGCATCGCACTCATTGCTGAGGCTCACCTCATGAATGCCGAAGCGGGCAACGCTCTGCTCAAAGTGCTTGAGGAGCCGCCGGGAAGGACCGTATTTATCCTGAGTGCACCGCAGGCCGCGGACATCCTGCCGA
>SLPT01000267.1 GCA_007131845.1 Desulfobacteraceae bacterium
TCCACTGCCGGTAAAATGGATACAAACGATGCGGCCGGTTTCGGGCCGCCGCCCTTTTCTGCGGAAACGGAAACGCCGCTGGAAGGATGGGCGACAGCCACCGCCGTATCCTTTGTGGCACGCGCAATACCCGCCCCCCGCCTCGATCACGATGATGCGCCGGTACTGGCGGTGTTGAGCAAGCTGCTCAAGTCCATGTACCTCCACCGGGAAATCCGGGAAAAAGGCGGCGCCTACGGCGGTTTTTCCCTCTACCAGATGGAAAGCGGCCTCTTCTACTTTGGCTCCTACCGGGATCCCCACATTGAAAACACGATATCGGTCTACGAGTCGGCCAGCGCGTTCATCGAGTCCGGCCACTACGAACCGGAAGACATCAAGGAGGCCATCCTGCAGGTCTGCGCCGATTTCGATCATCCGGATCCACCCCAGAACGCCGCCCGGAAGCGCTTCTACCGGCAACTCATCGGTTTGACGGACGAGATGCGCAGGCGCTTCAAGGCAAAACTGCTTACTATCGACATGGAGCAGGTCAGGCAGGCAGGCCGGACATACTTCGGCAGGCCGGATATCCCTGCCGGCATTGCGGTCATCTCCGGCGAGGAGAAACTGCGGGAGGCCAATGAGAAGCTTGGGGGGAGACTGCGGATTCAGAGGATATAGGAAGTGGCTGAACGAAAACCGTAAAACGTATCAATCCCGATCCCGATTTCGATTTCGATTTCGATAACAACCAGATCCCGGATGACAGTGGTAAAGCAACAGATTCTTACATGGGATTGACCTGATTTGGAAACAATGCAGGCGCTGTGATCAATCCGCGAGGATGTCGAGCAGTTGCTGGCGCACATCACCGGAGATGCTGTTCCGTACGGATGCGATATCGACGGTGTGACGCCCCATCATTTTGTACAGGGAAATCATTTCCGGGTTATGCTTTTCGATTTCTGCAACATGCGCCCGGACAATATCCGTGTCTCCCCGCACGATGGGGCCGGTCAGCGCGTCCACGGGACCGGCATTTTCAATGTTGGAAAGAGTTCCCATAATCAGGGGCTTGAGGACCGCAAAGCGGGATTCGGACGGGACGCCGGACGCCGAAAGGAGATCCAGCGCCGTTTTCATGAGGGTGACCAGGTAGTTGGATGCCACCACCGCTGCCGCGTGGTAGCGCATTTTCCCTCCGGTTTCGATGGAAAAGGGAAATCCTCCCAGGTCGACCGCCATCTGCCGACCTGTTTCAGCGGCCTGCCGGTCTCCCTCGATGCCGATCATGATCCCTTCGAAGGGATTTTTTTCCGAAAGTATGGCCGGAAAACTCTGCAACGGGTGAATGCTTCCCGTTGACACACCCTTTTCGCCAAGCGCGGACAACTCGGATGATGAAAGTGCTCCGCTTGCGTGGAATACGGCGCATCCCTGCCGGAAACGCCCGGTACGGGCCAACGCCTGTGCGGTCGGCCGGATGGCTGCGTCCGGTGTGGTGATCAAAACGATATCGGCTTCTGCGACGGCATCATTCGGCTTGTTCGTTAATTCACCGGAAAAACCGCTGATCTCCCCGGCACGCCGTGCCGATTTCAAGCTCCTGCTGGCAAACCCCGCAGGCGTGTAGCCCGCTGCGGTCAGCCGGGAGGCAAACGCCATACCCGCCCGGCCGCACCCGATGACGGCAAATCGTTTGGTCATGGCAAGTCAGGCTCCTTCTCACCGGATCTCAATCCTGATGGACTCGTAAAAGTCACGCTAAGACGGCTTCGTCAATCTTTTTCGAACGTGATAATGATGTCCGCCACTGTCGCGCCTTTTCCCTTTTCATGGACCAATAGCGGGTTGATATCGAGTTCCTTGATCTGCGGGTTGTCCATGACCATGTTGGAAAGGCCAACCAAAAGCTTTTCGATCTTTTCGATATCCGCCTCGGGTTTTCCCCGGAAACCGGTCAGGATCTCAAAGCCCTTGATGCCGGTGATCATCCGGCGTGCGTTGTTCCGGCCGATGGGAGCCAGGCGGAACGTGACGTTTTTGAACAGCTCCACGTAGATGCCGCCCAGGCCGAACATGAGCAGATGCCCGAACTCCGGCTCCTTGTTCACACCCAGGATCACCTCCTGACCGGAAGGCGCCATCTTCTGGACCAGCACGCCGTCGATGCGGGCTTCCGGTTTATAGGCCC
Organism: Desulfobacteraceae bacterium; assembly: GCA_007131845.1. Classification (GTDB taxonomy): domain Bacteria; phylum Desulfobacterota; class Desulfobacteria; order Desulfobacterales; family Desulfosalsimonadaceae; genus B1SED10-16. The sequence continues at coordinate 2,177 of SLPT01000267.1, forward strand.
GTGCGCTTTGGATAATCGTGTCATAGGCCTTTTTCACGGCCTCGGCTCTCTTGAGATTCAAAATAACGCCTCCGGCATCCATCTTGTGAAGGATGTCCGGCGATGAAATCTTCAGGACCACCGGGTAGCCGATCTCTTCGGCGATCTGAGCCGCCTGTTCGCTGTCGGCTGCAATTTTCATGGGCGGCAGGTCGAAACCATAACACTTGAGCAGCTCCGACCCTTCGTATTCACCCAGGACCATCTTGTCCTTTTCAATGCACCGGGATACGATTCGGGCCGCCTTTTCCCGATCGAATGTCAGATCGTACTGGGGAAGAATCTTACGGGTCAGCCACTTGGTCGCTTCGTAGAGCTTTCCCATGGCCTTTGCGGCATTTTCAGGGAACTGGTACACCGGCACATAGTTCTCATGGAGATATTTGACGCCCGCGGAAACATCGACCACGCCCATGAAGCAACAGACAATCGGCTTGTGGGTATTCTGGTAGACAGAGACGATCGCCTTGGCCGTTCCGATGGCGTCGGTCATGGACTGCGGGGTAAGAATCATCAGGA
>SLPT01000174.1 GCA_007131845.1 Desulfobacteraceae bacterium
AAGGCTTCGAGACCATTACCGCCACCAATGGGTACGAGGCCCTGCAGCGCATCGAGGAGGAGGCCCCGGATATGGTGCTGCTTGATATCTGGATGCCCGGCATGGACGGCATCGATACCCTCCGGGAGATCAAGAAACAACAACCGTCGGTACAGGTGGTCATGATCACGGGGCACGGAACCATCGAAACGGCGGTGAGCGCCACCAAGATGGGGGCCTATGATTTCATCGAAAAGCCGCTTAACATCGACCGGGTCATCGTTGCCATCAATAACTCGCTCAGTTTCCGGCGGCTCGAGGAGGAAAACCGGTATCTGAGGAAAAAAACCATCGAAAAATACGCCATTACCGGCAACTCCAGGACTTCCGCGGAGCTCAAGAAACAGATCTCCATCGCCGCACCCACGGAGGCCTGGATCCTGATCCAGGGGGAAAACGGGACCGGAAAGGAACTGGTTGCACGAACCATTCACCAGCTCTCGGCAAGGGCCGCCAATCCGCTGGTCGACATCAACTGCGCGGCCCTCACGAATGAAGCGCTCGTCAGCGAACTGCTCGGCCATGAAAAAGGAGCGTTTCCCGGGGCCACTTCGAAAAAGCGCGGCAAGTTCGAACTCGCCCGGGGCGGGACGATCTTTTTCGACGAAATCGGGGATATGGGCATGAAAACCCAGTCCATGATCCTCCGTATACTGGAGGAACGACAGTTTCAGCGATTAGGCGGCAGCCGGACCATCCCGCTGGACGTCCGCGTGATCGCGTGTACCAACCGGGATCTCACCACTGCCATTGAAAAGGGGGAGTTCCGCGAGGATCTCTACTACCGCCTCAACGTGGTGCCCATCTCCGTTCCGCCGCTGCGGGAGCGAATCGCGGACATTCCGGATCTGGTTTCCGCATTTTTCGCCAAAATCGCCGAGGAAAACCGCACGCCCCCCCGGCAAATGACCCGGGAAGCCATCGAAATGCTTCAGCGCTGCAGCTGGCCCGGCAATGTCCGGGAACTCAAGAACCTCGTGGACCGCCTCGATATCGTGGCTGATAAAGAAGTCATTGACGCACAGGACATTCCGCCGCCCTACAACCTGCATGCCGGCACTGCTGCACCCCCACTGGAGGCCATTTTTGAAATGAAGACGCTGCGGGAGGCAGAAAAAGCCTTCCAGGAAGCATTTATCCGGCGCAAACTGCAACAAAATGCCCTGGACGCTGTTGCCACCGCGAAACAAACCGGAGCTTCCAAGGGCCAGGTACGCCAGGTGCTTTCCAGGATGCCGGAGAAGTGATACCACGGAAATCAAAGCCATGAAAATCATTGCGGGCAAACACAAGGGAAGAAAACTGGCAAGCCTGCCGGGCAAAACAACGCGGCCCACCAGCGGCAAAGTGCGTGAAGCGATCTTCAGCATCGTCGCGGATCGCATCGAAGACGCGGCCGTCGTCGACCTTTTCGCCGGGACCGGCGCCTTCGGGCTCGAAGCCATCAGCCGGGGAGCGAGCCATGCGGTCTTTGTCGATTCGGACCGGAAGGGGATCGAGATCATCCGGAAAAACATTGCCGCCTGCGGGGAAAATGAACGCTCAACGGTTCTGCTGGCCGACATTGCCGGGGGATTGAGGCGTCTGTCTTTGTCGGGGGAGGAATTCGATCTGGTCTTCATGGATCCCCCCTATAACCGGCAGGCCGTCCGGCCCGCGCTGGAAAACCTTGCTTCCTCGGGGATATTGATCCATGGAGCCGTTATCGCCATAGAGCACGATAAAAACGAAAAAATCCCGGAAGATATCGCCGGTATCGAGGTAACGGACCGGAGAAAATACGGAAAAACCCTTGTCACGTTCATGAAAAGGATGTAAGCCTACCCGGGAAAACACAGCCGATATCCGGTAAGGGTAAAAACGGGAACCTGATTTTCACCGAAGGGCGAATTATGGAAAAGATCGCAATTTATCCCGGATCGTTCGACCCGGTAACCAACGGACACATCGATATCATCAAGCGGGGACTCAAGATTTTTGACCGGATCATCGTAACGATTCTTATCAATCCGTCCAAATCCCTTCTGTTCAGCCTCGAGGAGCGGATACACCTGCTTACCGAATCCCTCTCCGACATAGACAACGTGGAAATCGCATCCTACCATGGCCTTCTCGTCGATTATGCCCGGCAACGGGGGGCCCATGCCATTCTCCGGGGGATGCGCGCCGTGTCCGATTTCGAATACGAATTCCAGATGGCCCTGATGAACCGGAAACTCGACCGGGAAATCCAGACGGTCTTTTTAATGACCGGGCTTCGGTGGATCTTTACGAGCTCGTCAATCATCAAGGAGGCGGCCAAGTTCGGCGGGGATATCGAAAGCATGGTGCCGCCGGTGGTAAAGGTTAAGCTCGAAGAAAAACTCGATGTCCGGATCAAACACAACGGTAACGGGTCCTCGACGGACCTTATTTAGCGCGCTATTTAGTGCCCGACGAAAACCAGGATTTTTCGTCAAGGTCAAGGACGACGAAATTTTAACCGGAGGAATACCGGAGAGCGCCCAGGTCAATTCCGGCAGGAACGCGTTTGCCGCTCCCCGATGGACACCCATTCCAGCAAAATGATCAGGCATGCGCCCGCGATCATCAGACCCAACGGAAGAAGCAGCCCCAAAGAAATGTCCGGCATCATGTTAGCACCTGTTTCCCATTCCTTCCACGGCCATATCCGCCGAAGCGACCCCAGCAG
>SLPT01000131.1 GCA_007131845.1 Desulfobacteraceae bacterium
AAAGGGGTCAAAGGCCTGGAAGCGGGGAATGTGCTGCGGGATCACTTCTTGCTGAACCAGCCGGCTCCAGTATTTGTGTTCGCATTTCAAAAGGCTTTCCAGTGCGGGACCGCGTTTGCCGAGGCTGGCGCAGATGATCGGAAGCATCGTGCTGACCGGAAAATCCAGGTACGCGCCGATGCCGTCGATGGTTTTTCCGGAATCGGCTTCCCAGCGGCGAAGCTGTTCTTCCGCGCGGGCGATCATCTCACTCACGGGAAAATCATAGGTTTCCATTACCTCGGCCGGGTCCAGGACGCCGTGATACGAATAACGATCCGCGTTGCGGATGGCGCGAAGCCGTGCCAGGTCTGTATCGGTCAACCCGATCAGAAATACGTTTTTTGGGGACATAGAATGGGTTCTCCGGAAGCGTTAGCGGTTTGCAGGGAGGCATTGTTTGATACACTCGTAAGCCGCGATTTGACGGCTTTGTAAAAGATCAGGATCAAGGCATGCGAAATCTCCAAGAATGCAAAGTGCTTAGCGTGCATGAAATTCTTCGGAGATTGCGTGTGACGCAGATGTCGGGCTTTTTTCCAAGCCGTCATTGTTTGAAGTTGTTCCACAGGTTAACCATAAAATCCTGCACGTTGGTCAAAATCGCAACGGCCTGGGCGGAGCCGCGGTTGGCCAGCTTGTCAGCGCTGAATTCGGTCATGTCCACGATATAGAGGTAGACGGGCCGGATCGACTTGTTATCCATGACATGATAGCTCGGTATCATGTTCCCGAATGCAATGGCGTGCAGCTGCGTGGCCATGGCGATTACCGTGGTCGATTTGCGGGCATGGAAGCGCATGGCGTCCTGGGCCTGGTAAGCATTTTCAATGACTTCCGGCAGCGGCCCGTCATCCCGGATGGATCCGGCCAGAACATACGGCACCCGGTGCTTTTCGCAGGCATACATGATGCCGTCGGTCAGGTTCAGCGCTTCGATGGCCTTTTTGATTGAGCCTCTCCTGCGCACTTCGTTTAAAAGATCCAGGTGGTTGTAATGCCCCATGGGCAGCAGGTGCTGGGAATAGATGTCCTGGCCCAGGGCGGTGCGAAGATAAGCGGCTTCCAGGTCGTGGGTCGCCAGGGCGTTTCCGGCCAGCAGGGCGTGGCAGTAGCCGCTTTCGATCATCCCCTGCATGGCCTCGCGGCTGTCTTTGTCAAAGGCGACCGCCGGACCCAGCACCCAGCTGATATAGCCGTTGTCCCGGTCGTGGTGCAAAATCCGGTACAACTCGTCGTAAGAGCGGGAAAAAGGGGTCTCCCGGGTGCCGCGGGTCCGGAAGGCGAATTTGTCGGTCGTTTGCGCCGCGGGCGGATCAAAACCGGTTGTATGAACGTAGATTCCGTCTTCGCCGTTTTCCGTCCGGCCCGTGGCTACGCGGTCTCCCTGCCGCACATTCCGGGGTTCTGTCACATCCAGGGCTTCGTCCCGGAGAACGATAACGGCGTCCATCCGGCTTTCCGGGGCCAGAAGCCACGATCCGCCGCCCATATGAACATATTCCGGGTAGTTCGATGTTCCGTGGAAATCGGCTGGAACCACCCCGTCCGCGGGGGCGGGATCGAAGCGCGCGGCGGGTGCGTTTTTCAGTTCCGGGCGGGAGAAGTCCGGCGGGGTGTATGATGGGATGACCGGTGTCATGGGTATTCCTTTTTTTTCATTTTATTTTCTTCTGCCAACGGAGCTCCCCTTACCACCCAATCAAAATCGCTATCGAAATCGAAATCGAAATCGCTATCGGGATCGGGATCGGGATCGAAACCGTACTACCCGTCAAAGATAAGTGCGGTCCACAATTCGTGTCAAAATAAAGCAAGCCGGAAGCGGCTCCAAAGTACCTTCGGTTTTATGCCCCCGCTCCCGGTTTTCATCGTACCCATGCTCCTGCCGGGGTGAGGGAGAACTGCCGATCCCGATAGCGATCCCGATCCCGATTTCGATAGCGATTTCGATTTCGATAAAAAACCAAAATCGGGGGAGCTGGAGAGTAAAATCTTGTTTTGTGACCGAATCGGCTTTATATTATTGATAATAAGAGAAGCTCGCGGTGACAGCAAACTTTTCAAGCGTTTAATTGACAATCCCCCCGGATATTTCTCGACCCGGTTGTTTAAATCCATTACAGGATCAACGGCCCCATGAAAACCATTACGACGTTTCCCGTTCCGGTCCGGGAGGTGGAGCATACGTGGATTCCCCTGTCCGACGGTACCCGCCTGGCAGCCCGGCTCTGGATCCCGGAGGCGGCCGAAAATCTTCCGGTGCCGGCCATCCTGGAGTATATCCCCTATCGCAAGCTCGATTTTGAAGCTGTTGGCGATGCCGTTACCCACGGGTACTTTGCCGGCCACGGCTACGGCTGCGTCCGGGTCGATCTGCGCGGCGCCGGGGAGTCGGAGGGGGTACTCCGGGATGAATATCTGCCCCTGGAACAGCAGGACGGCCTGGAGGTGCTCCGGTGGATCGCGGACCAACCCTGGTGCAACGGAAACATCGGCATGATCGGCATCTCCTGGGGCGGATTCAACGGCCTTCAGATCGCCGCCCTGCAGCCGCCCGAGTTAAAGGCCGTCATCACGGTCTGTTCCACGGACGACCGGTACGCGGATGACGTCCATTACATGGGCGGATGCCTCCTGGGCGACAACCTGTCCTGGGCATCCACCATGTTTGCCTACAACGCATGTC
>SLPT01000069.1 GCA_007131845.1 Desulfobacteraceae bacterium
GGCGGCGTTATGACACCGATCTGCGTTACCAGGACAATCACGACGCCGAACCATATCGGATCGTAACCCAGTTCCATCACCACCGGAAAGAAGATGGGTATGGTGAGCATAATCAGCGCCAGCGCGTCGATGAAACACCCGCCCACGAAATAGACGAGGATGATGAAAAACATGATTGCAGCCGGTGCCAGATCGAAACCGGTGATCCACCCGGCAATGTCGTAGGGAATACGGGTGACCGCCATAAAACGGCTGAATATGGTTGCACCTGCAACGATCACCAGGATCATGCACGTTATCCGGGTTGTTTCGAACAAGGCCTGCACAAAACCGTTCCAGTCCAGATTCCGCCGGATGAGCGCAACCGCAAGGGTAGCGAAGGCGCCGATGCCGCCCGCTTCCGTGGGCGTGAAAAACCCCTTGAACAGCCCCCCCATGACCACCGCGAAAATGATCAGGGTCTCCACCAGCCCGGACAGGGAGCGCACTTTTTCCCCCCAGGATGCTTTTTCTCCGGCCGGCCCCAGCTCCGGCCGCAGCCAGGTCCAGATGAGTATCGCTATCGTGAATAAAACCATCAGCAGCAGCCCCGGCAGCAGGCCCGCGATGAAAAGCTTCCCGATGGACTGTTCCGTGAGAATTCCGTAAACGATGAACACCACACTTGGCGGGATCAGAATCCCCAGACTGCCGCCGGCGGCAACCACGCCCGTGGCCAGCTCCGGCTTGTAGTTGTAACGCTTCATCTCCGGCAGGGTGGCCGCCCCCATGGTTGCGGCCGTCGCATTGGTGGAGCCGCATATGGCGGAAAATGCCGCGCACGCCCCAATGGTGGCGATGGCCAGCCCGCCGGGAACATGGCCCACGAATTTATAGGCCGCATCGAAGAGCCGCGTGGAAATGCCGGAGTGAAAAGCAATCTGCCCCATGAAAACGAAAAGAGGGATGACCGTAAGACTGTAGGAACTGAAAACGGAAAACACGTCTCTTGCCATGAGGCTCAAGGCCGCATCGAAGGAAACGATCGAGGCAAAGCCGATCATACCGATTCCTGCCATGAGGTAACCCACCGGCATCCTGAAGAAAATCAGGCCAAACAGTGCCACAATACCGATAATTCCGATGGCCGTCGGCGTCATTCGCTCTCCACCCCTCTAAACTGCAGCACCAGGTCCATGAGCAGAACGGGACACAACAGGATGCAGCCTGCGGCGACCCCGTACACGAAGGGATAGACCGGCATTTCCAGTGTCAAGGAGACCGTTCCGGCCGCTTTCAGCGTTTCCGCGTACTGATAGCTCTGAAAGGCAATGAGTGCGAACAGGACGAGTGCAAAGGCACTGTTGAAAATATTGATTACGATCCGCAGCGGCCTGGAAAACCGCCGCACCAGGAAGTCGACGGCGATATGACCCTTTTGCGCGGCGGTATAGGGAAGCGAAAAGGCGATTGCCAGTGCGCCCAGAAAACCGATGGTTTCATAGGCCCCCGGAACGGAGATTCTGAAAAACCGTGCAACCACATCCACGGTGGTGACCATCATCATCAGGAATATTGCGGCGGCCGCTATCCAGTTGAAAGCGGCCGCCGCGCCGGAAATATAGCGGTTGATTCGGAGTATGGATATCATGGATTCCTTTTTGACAATCCTGAAGATGGACGGCTTCGTAAAAGTCCAATATCTGCGTTACGCGCGATTTCTCAGAATATTACGTACGCCAAGCACCCAGCATTCTTCGAAATCGCGCAAGCCTTGATCTTGAACTGTTTACAAAGCCGTCTAATCGCGACTTTTACGAGTGCATCAAAATTGAATTCAATACTATTTTTAAGGGCTTCAAACCATTTCCGATTTAAAATCGAAACGCTCAGTTTATGTTTCCGCAAAAACACCGCGGCGACGGTGCAGAGTGCGTTTTTCGAGGCTGCCCGGAGAAGTGGCTCGTTATTCGCTGTATTCCCTGATCATCTCCCGCAGCGTCGAAACGGCCTTTTCTCCTTCGAAATCCTTGTCCGCAGACGCCTCGATGTAGCGCTCGATAACCGGTTCAATGGATTTTTTCCAGCGGGCGCTTTCCTCCGCATCAAGGGAAATAACCTGGTTACCCGTTTCAAGCGTGTATTCAAGTCCGTCCTCGTCCGCTTCGTCCCAGACCCGGCCGTGCACCTCGATCCACTCTTCGCTCACTGCGTCGAATACGGAGCGAATGTCTTCGGGCAAGCCCTCGTAACGGTTTTTGTTCATGACGACGAACATGGCCGTAGTGTAGCCGATCTCGTTGCAATCCGTGGTGGATCCGATTACCTCGGCCTGCCGCCAGCCCTTGAGCGTTTCCATGGGAGCGAACGTACCGTCCACGACGCCTTTCTGGAGCGCTTCGTAGGTATCGCCCTGAGGCATTGCCACGGGCGTGCCGCCAAGCGAGGACACCATCCGGGCGGAAAGACCGGTGGAACGGATCTGCATTCCCCGCATGTCCTCCAGTGTTTCCACCGGCTGCTTCGTATGCAACAGTCCCGGACCATGGGCATGCAGATAGAGCACTTTCACATCCTCGAGTTCGGCGGGCTTCATTTCCCGGTAAAATGCGTTGGCCACCTGCGTGGCCGTCATTCCGCCGGGATATCCCAGGGGAAGATCCACGGCTTCCATTACGGGAAAACGGCCCCGGGTATAGGCGAAGACCGACATGCCGATGTCCGATATGCCGCTGACCACCCCGTCATAGTTTTCCGCTGCACCTGTCAGGGTGCCGCCTGCATAGATGTTGATTTTGACGGCATTGCCGGTGCGGGACTCGATTTCCCGCGCCCAGTCTTCCGCCGCCTTGCTGTGTACGTGGGCCGGAGGAAAGAAAATGGAATAATTCAACTCGATGGTTTCCTGTGTTGCGCCGGCATCCGGATCCTCACCCTGTCCGCATGCCGAGATGAGCGAAACCAGGCATACCCCTGCGAAAAAAAGAATCATTGCTCTTTTCATGGCACCTTCCCCCACTGTGTGATTGGTCAATGCAAACCAGACGGCTTCATAAGAAGCCCGGTTTCTGCGCCTGCCTTTCATGTTACCGGGCCTGTAGAAACCATCATAATAGTATGATTTCCGACACAATCAAGAGATATTTATCCTGTTTGGCAAAAAACGGGTGTCCGGCGCCGGACAAAATTGACATACAGCCCAATTGATAATACTCTATTCCTTATGGAACAGAACAAAGACAAAAAACATTGCGGACACGCAGTAGCCATAACCCATTTGATCGTCTTGCTGGCGGCAATTGTTTTTTTGCAGGCAGGACTGGTCGTCGCGGATGAAATTCCTCCCGGGGAAGTGGAGATCGTGACCCCCGTATACGCCCCGGAGCCGGGTTTCTTCGAACCGAAATTCGGGAAATACACGTACAGCGTATCCTGGCAGGGTATTCCCGCCGGGTCCCTGGAGATGAACCTGGAGCGGCAGGACGACTATTACCGCGTGCGCGCCAGCGCCCGTACCAACCGTTTCGTCAGCATGTTCTACAAACTCCGGTTCACCACGGAAGCCCTGGTTTCGGCCACCACACTGTACCCCAAAACATCCGTTTATAACAACCGGGAAAACGACCGCAGCGAAAACACGGAAATTAATTTTCTGCCGGACGGCGAAATTCATTCGGTTCACGAGGACCGCCGGGGCCGGAAAAATGAACTTCGGTTTGAATCAAACAACTTTACGCTGGACCCTTTTTCCGCCGTATTTCTGGCCCTCAGCCTGAAATGGGAGGTGGGCGACACCCGCCAGTTCGATACCTTTACGGGTAAGAAACGATACCTCATCGAACTGACCGCCATCGAGCAGACCAGCATCCAGGTCCAGGGGTCCTGGCAAGAAGCCATCGTCATCTCCCCCCGCGTCCGGAATCTCAGCGAAGCCGAATCCTTCGATGACGACGACCGGATCGATGAGGCCAGAATTTACGTCAGCACCGAACCCTCACGTGAAATACTTCGCATCTCCAGTGATATCTTCGTGGGAACCATCAATACCCGCATGGTGTCCTTCACCCCCTCCGAAAACCACTCCCGGAATGCAGCCGCTGTATCAGGGGCCCCGGAAGACGCACCGGCACCGGACATACAACCCGTTTCTCCGATCGCTTCACGAACACTTTTTCCGACCGGATCCATACCCGAAAAACGATACGCATTGCCCCGGTAAACCTGCCGGGCAATCAGCAAGGAGTACCCAATGTCCATCCTGAACCAGTACCTGGATGAAAAAGACTGGCATAAGCTCCAGGCGTGGTTTGCCGAAAACGATACACTGGAAATCGTCAACGAACTCTACCGGCTCAACCCGGCCGATCTTGCCATCGCATTCCGGCTTCTGCCCAAAGATCTGGCCCTGGAGGTCTTCGAATCGATGGACCCGCCCCAGCAGGGAAACCTGATCAGTTCCCTGCGCGATGTCCAGATACGGGAGCTGATCGAGGAGCTCGACCCGGACGACCGGGTCCGCCTGATCGATGAACTGCCCGCCAAGGTCGCCCGGGAGCTGCTCGAAGGCCTGAGCCCGCAGGAGCGGAAACTGACCTCGATTCTTCTGGGCTTCCCCGATCAAAGCGCGGGACGCGTGATGAGCCCGGAATTTGTCGCCCTCAAGCAGACCATGACCGCGGCGCGCGCCCTGGACAAGGTGCGCAGAACCGGCAGGGATGCGGAATCCATTTACATGCTTCCGGTTACCGACGATTCGCTGATTCTTTTGGGCGTCATCAGCCTGCGGGATCTCGTGCTCGCCAAGTCGGACACCATTATCGGGGACATCATGACCACCGAGGTGTATTCGATCCGTGTGGACAAGGACCGGGAAGAAGCCGCCCGCCTGGTCCAGGAGGCCGACCTGATCGCGATTCCCGTTGTGGACATGGAGGGCCGCCTGGTAGGCATCTTTACTTTCGACGACGCCATGGAAATCCTGGAACGCGAGCATACCGAGGATATTGCCCTGGGCGGCGCATCCCGGCCCCTGGAAATGCCATATCTTTCAGCATCCGTAAGGCACCTGGCCCGCACAAGGGCCCTGTGGCTGCTCGTGCTGATTCTCGCTGCCACCCTTTCCATCAATGTGCTGAATTATTTCGAGGACTCCCTGGAGGCGGTGGTCACCCTGGCCCTTTTCATACCGCTTCTGATCGATACCGGCGGAAATGTCGGCGCCCAGTCCTCGACCCTCATCGTCCGCGCTATGGCCGTGGACGAGGTCCGTTTCAGTGACCTTCCCCGGGTTCTTTTCCGTGAAATTCAGGTGGGAACGTTACTGGGTGCGATGCTTGCGGCAATCGCCATGATTCCCGTATCCCTGTTCTTCGACCCCCGGGTGGCGATCGTTCTGTCCCTTTCCCTGCTTACCATCTGCCTGCTCGCCGCAGCCACCGGCTCCCTGCTTCCCATGGCAGCCAAGCGCGCCGGCGTCGACCCGGCCGTGGTCAGTGCGCCGATCATCACGACCCTGGTCGACTCCCTGGGCCTGATCATCTATTTCCTGATCGCCAACGCGGTGTTGGGGTTGTAAAATAAACGGAAAATATCAAAATCGGCCCCACGTTCAGCCAATGCCATGGCATCGCGCCTGAATCCCCAGCTTTAAAACGGATTCAGGCGCGGTTCCGGACCAACCGCTGCAGCCCCGGGCTGTTATGCACGTGCATGAGCGAAGATCTGCACCCGTCTTCAATGAAAATCGATTCCAGCACCTCGAAAAGCACCGGCCGGTCAGGCCATGTAAAGGCCTTTTTCCGCTCCCTGATTTCCGACCATGCGGATCCGGCTTCGGGATGCGTTCCGAACACCGCGTTTTCCGCATCCGGGCAGATAAACATTTCGCAGACGATGGGCTTGATCCGCCACGTACAGCCGCCCGGCGCGAGATAGATGCACTTTGCATCCGATGCCGGGTTCCGGATGGTCTCTTCGAGCCGCTTGAATTCCGCCGGCCCCGAAACCATGGCGTTGATCACCATGTCCGCCCAGAAGACGATGATTCCGTCCTTTGAGCAGCATGCGCTCAGGCCGCTGGTGTAGCAGGTTTCCGTACAGATTTCCTCGAACCACCCGGCAAAAAAACGGCTGATCTCCTCGCGGAATGCCAGGTAGCCGGAAAGCTGTGCCTCCAGGTCGAATCCTTTGGCCTTCATTTCCCGGAAGGTCCGCGGCTTTTCCAGCTTTTTTGCATGCTGCCGGATCATCCCGAGGGCATGGATCTGTTCCATCTGGTAGCTGTTCATGGCCCATTTATACATTGTTTTTACGGTGCTGTCACCCGCGTGTTTGACACTTTCCGAAAAAGGCAGTACCTATTTCGTAAACAAAAAAGGACTTCATGAGCTATGGACACCAACCTGTATCTCCACAATACCCTCACGAGAAAGCGGGAAGCATTCCGGCCGCGCAACGGTGGAAATACCGTCCGGATGTTTACCTGCGGACCATCCATCTATGATTTTTCCCATGTGGGAAACTTCCGCACGTTTCTTTTCGAAGACGTCCTTGAGCGGTACCTGGAATATTTGGGTTACCGGGTCGAACGAGTCATCAACTTCACGGATGTCGAGGACAAGGCGATCGCCAGAGCCGCCCGGACCGGAAAAACGCTTTCGGAGATGACCCATGCCGTGGAGGATCGTTTCTTCCGGGACTGCCAGACCCTCGGCATCCGACTGCCGGAAACCATCCCCCGGTCTTCCACGAGCGTGGACCAGGCCGTTTATCTTGTCGAAGCGCTGCTGGAAAAGGGATACGCCTATCGCCACGGCATGGACATCTTTTACGACCCCCTGAAGTTCAAGGGATTCGGCAGGCTCTACGGGCTTGACATGAACCGTTGGCCGAAAAGGAAAATACGGTTCAAAAAAGACACTTACCCGGGGAAACGGTGGAACCTCGGGGATTTTATCCTGTGGAAAGGCCGCCGGAAGGAAGACGGGGATATCTACTGGAAAACATCTCTGGGGGAAGGCCGTCCGGCCTGGAACATCCAGGATCCGGCCATGGTCACGAAGCATCTCGGGTACACGGTCGATATCTGGTGCGGCGGCATCGACAACCTGTACCGGCATCACGACTACAATATTGCCGTTGTGGAGGCGGTTTCGGGGGAAACGCTGTCCAACTGGTGGCTCCATTGCGAACATGTCCTTGCCGGGGACAAAAAAATGTCCAAGAGCTCCGGCAACATCCTTTATGTAAAGGACCTGCTGGAATCGGGCTTTTCGCCTCACCACCTGCGTTTCTTTCTTATCGCCGGCCACTTCCGGCAACGGGTGAAAATAACCCCGGCAAGGATGTACGAATCCCGCGGCCGGATCGACACCCTGCGGGAACTGGCGTCCCGGCTTCGGGAGGCCGCCCCGGGCGATCCGAAAGACGGTTCAATGTCCGGCGAACCGGCCGACCGGTTGATGCGCGCTTTTGAAAACCGAATGAACGACAATCTCGATGTCCACGGGGCCGTGGACGCCGTAACCGATACAGTCCAATCGGTTGCCGCAAAGGAGACACTGCGGGGCATGAGCCGGGAAGAAAAAGCTTCCGCGCTTCGGGCACTCCGGAAAATCGACGGGGTTTTGAATATTCTTGGCTTGACCTGAAGGGGGAATCTGCTGTAGCTTTACATCTTTTTGGCGGTATGCTCCGAATACGGCATGCTAATTCCTTACGGCTTTTAAACCGAAAAAGAAATATGATGAATGAAAACAAAGACGACATTATCGAAGTGGAGCCGGAGCCGGTTTTTCAGCCAAAGGAGCCCGGCCGCCTGATCGCGCAGGGATACGAGGTGCGCACCAGGGATTACCTGACACGCGCGTGGCGGCTGTTCATGGAAAACGCAGGCCCTTTTTTACTTTTCGCCACCATCATTATCGCCTTCAATATTTTCATCGAACTGCTCCCCCGGACTGTGGGCTTCATGGGCCCCTTGACCGTTTTTCTGATCAACGCGATTTTCCTGTTCCCCTTCCTCGGGGGAATGTTCATGGTAGCTGCACGGCGCCTGAAGAACAAGGAAACAGATTTTTCCTATTTTTTCAAGGGCTTTGAATATTTCATACCCCTGGCGACCCAGGGAATCATTATCCACGCGATCGTGGGCGGACTGCTGTATGGCGCCTACTGGATATCCATCTCCTATGCATCCTTCGAATACGCCCTTCTGTCCATGCTGCTTCTGAGCGCGGCCATCTATTTTGCCGTGGCATACCTGTTTTGCTACATGCTGCTAATCGACCGGAAGATGGGTCCATGGGAAGCCATGGAGGCAAGCCGCAGGATCATCAGCCGCCGCTGGCTGGCGTTTCTGGGAATTGCGGCCATTATGCTCGCCCTGGAAGTCGTGGGTGCCCTGCTGCTCATTGTGGGGCTCATTCCGGCCACCGCCCTGAGCCTGTGCATTCTGACGGTCGCCTATGACGATGTCATGGGTATCTCGACAACGGAATTCTGATACAATACCCATAAAAAACAAAATAATAATGCCGTCGGCAACTTTTTGCATGAAAGCGCCGGGCCGTATGCTTATATTATTCCATACCATGAATTGAATACGAGCACCGTTGAATCGTACAGTGAATGCTGGATTTCAACACATTAACATGAAAGCATGCGGAGTTTCTTATGGCTGTTATTACGATTTCCAGGCAATTCGGGGCCGGCGGCCGGACGCTCGGCCAAATGATCGCAGAAAAACTGAATTACAAATTCCTCGATGACGCCGTTATCCAGGAGCTTTCCAAGCGGATCCGGGTGACATCGGAGTCGATCACGGACATGGAAAAAATCGCCGGCGGTCTTTTTTCCAAGATCGTATCCACAATGATCTCAAGGAAATACATGGAACGGCTTGCAGGGGAGAGCTCAGGCTATATCGACGAGGTCATATACGCCGAAAAACTCAAAGAGGTAATTATCGATCTGGCCAGACAGGACAACGTGGTGCTTCTTGGCCGTGCCAGCCAGTTTATCCTCGCGGATGTTGAAGACACGTATCATTTTCTGCTGATCGCCGACATGGCCCAGCGCATCCGGTTCATGCAGCGCCACTACAAGTTGTCGGACAGCAAGGCCCACCAGGAAGTCCTGGGCGGGGAAAAACGGCGGAACAACCTGTATACCCGGATGGGAATGACCGATTACAACAACCCGGAGATCTATCACATGGTTCTTAATATGAGTCGGCTCACCCTGAAACAGGCGGAGCATCAGGTCGTAACTCTTGTCAGACCACAAGGAGCGTAACCGGCGGCAATGACCGAAACAGACGTTGAAAAACCGGATTCCGAAAAGGCGGCAGACGAGTTGTTCCATTACGCCATCGACCGGGAGGATATCCGGTGGCTGATGGAACAACTCCACGAAGAGGCGGAAATCGACCGGACGGCTGTGGAATATGAACTGGCCGCCCTTAAAATCGTTGCCACGGGATGGGCCATCTCTTTTCACCTGGACGGCTCGCCTTACAAGAAAGAACTGGCGGGCGGCTTCTGGGAGCGCGTATTTGAATTTTCAAAAACCCTCTCCGAGGCCACCGGCACCCTGACCGGCGGTGAGATCGACTACTTCGGGGTTTTAAAAAAACGCCTCGACGACTACGTGGAATCGATATCCGCCAGCCCCGAAGCCAAAGGCGCAAACGATCCGTCGCTCGCCATCGGTCCGCGGTTTGCGGAAATATGCGGCAACCCGGATGATCTTTTCACCCGCATGACGGGAATGAGGATGTTTATGACCAATGTCGGCCGTGTGGGCGAGTATCTTCTGAACACCGGCTTTTCGGGAAATCGAATTTAGTCCCCGTTTTCCAGCCACCGGAGATAGCGCCGGTATTCGTCCTCGAAATTGTCTGAAAAAATACCCTTTCCCAAGCTCGCTGAAATTTCCGCCGGATGCCAGAAGGCCACCGCGTCGATTTCTTCGGGGTTATGGCGGAATGGGCCGTCGTGGGTGCAGGTAAAGGTGAAAACAAGCTCCGACTCGTGCATGTTGGAGTGAATATATTGATAGGCGAAAAGCGGATTGCGGGGCAAAAAGCCCAGCTCTTCGGATGCCTCCCTGCATAGCGCCGTCTCCACGTCCTCGCCGCAATCCACGTGTCCCCCCACCGAGGTATCCCATCTGCCCGGAGCAACCGACTTATTCATGGAACGTTTCTGCAGAAGCAGTCGGCCGCCGGAATCGAGCACCAGCAGATGAACGACGCAGTGCAGCCACCGGTTGTTTCCGTGGATACGGCAGCGCGGTGCGGCGCCGAGGACTCGCCCGTCGGCATCCACCACATCGAGCAGTTCGTCCGCTTCGCTCACAACGCGACACACATATCCGGCCACGCGTTCTGCCGCGCTTTGCTCAATGCTTTCCGGGTGGCACATTTCCGAAAGATCACCGGCCAGGATTTGTTCCGGAAAAACAACCGGAATACCGGCCAGGTCCGCAGCGGCAGCAGGCTCTTCCCGCCGGCAATGGCAAACGGCAATCCTGCAGTCGTTTTGCCGTATGGCCTCGGCGATCTCCTGCGGATCGGATGCTTCCGGCGAGACAAAATCCGCCGGCAAATCATCCGGCCATTTTTCACCGTCCCGTGTTTTTTGCTCCCCGAAAATATCAAACCGGGCAAAAGGCCACCTGCGGCAGATGGCCGCCATTACGCCGGCCGCATGCCGCTGGCCCAATCCCCCGGCGCCTTCGGTATCGGACGGCAAAAAATAAGCGATGGATACTTTCGGATGCATGTGTTTCCAGCCTGAA
>SLPT01000190.1 GCA_007131845.1 Desulfobacteraceae bacterium
CGGTGCGCCCCGGGGAACGAGGCCTACCGGCCCCGGCACGTCGTGCATAAAGATTTTGACGTCCTGCTCCGGCCTGTACAGGGAAAGCAGCATGGCGTTGTCGGACTTGTTACGGCCCACCACGAGTTTTGCATCCGAAGAGATCCGGATGTGTCGGCCGTGCCCGAGCAAAAGGAAATCCGTTTTTTCGGCATCCGGCACGAAGTCGATGAGATCCCGGGCGCGTCTCGAAAAATTGGGGTCGGTAAGCAGGCATCCGCCCGCTGGCGCCGGATAATCCGTAATACCAAGGGATTCGGCCAGTGCCATCTGGGGTTTACGGGAACGGCCGCTGAAGTCGAGAAGCTGCTCCCGGTCGACCAGGCCCGTTTTCTCCATTTCGGTCTCCGGCAGCCGTTTTGCCGAAAGGGGACGCAGGATCAGGCCATCGAACGCCGAATGCTTTTCCACGTAACGAAGCGACGAGCGGGTCTGGGACATGGGACGCTGTCCCGTAACTTCGCCGGAAAAAAGAAAATCCGCACCGACCTCATCCATCATCTCCCCAGCGATGCGAAACATCAACGCATGGCAGTCCATGCACGGATTCATCTGCCGGCCGTAGCCGGCGGGGGGATTTTTCAGCATCGGCAGGTAGCGCTCCGTGATATCCCGGACGACCAGAGGAATTCCGGTTGCCTCCGATGCTTTTTTGGCCCTGGCGGCATTGAAAAACGGCGTCTCGAAAGCGACCCATACCACTTCCACGCCCTGCCGCTTAAGCACCACCCCGGCGAGTGTGCTGTCCAGGCCTCCTGAACAAAGCCCAAGGGCTTTGGCTTTTCTTTTGTTCTCATTCATGGTATCGAAAATAGTTTATGTCCTTGGAATAATGGCTCGTAAAGCCTATTACGACTGTATCAACAAATCTCGGTTTTCGGAAAGAACAGGCGCATGCCTCCCAAAAGATCCAAAACCGGAAAACGCACCGAAAAAATCCTCGAAAGGTTAAACGCACGCTATCCGATTGTCAAGACGCAGCTAAATCACAACAACGCATTCCAACTGCTTGCGGCAACGATTCTGTCGGCCCAGTGCACGGACCGGCAAGTGAACCTTGTCACCGGAGAACTCTTCAAGCAACTGAAAACGCCTGAAGATTTCGCCGATGCACCCATCGGAACGATCGAGACGCTCATCCGCTCCACCGGGTTTTACAAAAACAAGGCCAGGCATCTGAAAAACTGCGGCCGCCACCTCATTGAGTTTTTTGACGGGAAGGTCCCGGAAACTTTGGAAGATCTTGTAACCCTGCCGGGCGTGGGACGAAAAACAGCCAACGTGGTGCGGGGGGCGATCTACGGGGTACCAGCGATGGTAGTCGACACGCACGTGGCACGCATATCCCGGCGCCTGGGACTCACCGGGAACACGAACCCGGAAAAAATCGAATTCGACCTCATGGAAGTGATTCCGGAGCATCGATGGAATGACTTTTCTCTCTGGCTGATTTATTTCGGACGGGAAATCTGCTTTGCCAGAAAGCCCGCATGCCCGGAATGCTTCCTGGCCGATCTGTGCCCGTGGCCGGAAAAAACCACAGGTTAAACCCGGATGCTGCCGGCTGCTTACCGGCGCTTTCCGGTTATGGATTCGTAAGCCGCCTGGATTTCTACGAATTTACGGCGGGCCGTCTCCTGGATTTCCGCCCCCAGGTGGGATACCTTGTCCGGATGATACTGCTGCACCAGCCTTCGATAGGCCGAGTGGATCTCCTTCATGGAGGCATTGGGGGATACCCCGAGCACCTCATGAGGGCTTTTGGGGCCCCCGTTCCCTCCGGTTCGCGGCCCGCCGTGCTGCCGGTTCCCGGAATAGGATCCGCCGCCATACCCACCGCTCCCATAGCTCCCTTTCTTACCCGCTCCCGCCCCGGCACCTGTTTGCTGAGACGAAGGCCCCACCATTCGTCCCAGAAACCGGTTGATGAAATCCGGCAGCCTGCCGAATTTCAGATAATAAATCATCAGGGCGGTCACGGCGATATCGTCGATCCAGCCGATGACCGGGATGAAGCTGGGAAGCAGGTTGTATGGGGTGACCACGTAGAGTATGCCCAATGTGATCAAAACGATGGGAATTAGCGTTTTCATGTTTCCTTCAGGATCTGAGGGTGGCCTTCAGTCGCATAGGCCTCTCCAAAAGCCCCAGCGCTGAGATAATTGAAGGGCAAAGCACATCCGCTGCCGTGACCGCCTCCACAGAGGCCCCCTCTTCCAACAGGACAACGATGCCCAGTGCCGCAGCCTTCAGCATCATGGAATCGTTTCTGCCGTTTCCGATAGCTGCCGTGACGCCGCTGCCAAGCGCTTCCACGAAATCACGCTTGGCTTGCCGGTGGTCCCCGCTTTCCAGCACGTGCAGGCGGCAGTCCACGCCCGAAAGCTCTGCTGCTGCAAGGCCGAACGTGTCAGCGGTAATCACGTGCAGCGTTACACTTTCTGCAATCCGGCCGAGCGCTTCCGCAACCCCCGGGACGATGCGGCCATCCACGGCCAGGGTGCCGTTGTAATCCATGACAACGTGTTCCAGGCCGAGTGTTCCGTAGCCTGGAATATCAATTTCTATACCCACGAAAGATGTCTCCTTGTTGCGGGTTTCACCGATCAAACTTGTATTGTGCAATGTAAAACACGCGGCGAAAAGGTCAAGTCAAATCGTCCGTCAAACCGTCAG
>SLPT01000152.1 GCA_007131845.1 Desulfobacteraceae bacterium
CCCGCAGCAGTTTAACCTGTGCCGCAGGCGGGATATCGCCTACTTCGTCAAGAAAGATGGTCCCGCCGTTTGCCTGCTCGAAACGGCCAGGTTTTCTTTTGATCGCGCCGGTAAAAGCCCCTTTTTCATGCCCGAAAAGCTCGCTTTCAAGCAGCGTGGGCGGGTAGGCCGAACAGTTGATCACGACAAAGGCTTTGTCCTTGCGGGGGCTTTTTTCGTGAATGGCTTTTGCAACGAGTTCTTTTCCGGTGCCGCTTTCCCCTTCAATCAAAACCGTGGCATCCGAGGGGGCCACATCTTCGATCAGCTTGTAAATCATCTGCATTTGAGAGGTTTTTCCGATCAAACCGGCGTATCCGGTTTTTTTCTCGATCCGTTGCCGTAAATGCTCCATTTCACTTTCCTGAGAAAGGGCCCGGTGAATCGCGCCGCCACTTTGATCGATAACCATCCGGACGACCCGGAGATCGGCTTCAGCACAACTGCACTGGTTGGTGCACCCGACCAGGAAGATGCCGGTGAGGCGGCTTTCGTGTAAAAACGGAAAAACGACAACCCGTTGAAGGCCTTTTATTTCATCAAGGTGAATGTTGAGTGCCTCCGGCTCGAAATAGCGCCAGTCATCTTCGAACCGGGCAATTTTCTCGAAGTGCAGGTGAAGCTCGTCATCGATGCTGAAAAGGTTCCCGCCTGAAAAAGCAACAGGTGCTTTTCCTTGCAACGGAAAAAGAACAATGGATAGGGTTTTGCATGAAATGATTCCACCGAGGCGCTCCACGAGAAAAGCGCATATCTCATTGAGTCCTGCAAGGGCTGACAGACCGCGGCTGATATCGAATAACGAGCGGGTCTGGCGCTGAGCACGCTCAAGCTCCAGGTTTTTCGCTTCAAGTGATTGTCTGCTTTCTTCGAGCTGCTCCGTGTGCGCCCGGAGACGCGTAAGCATTTGATTGAAAGCGGTGGCCAGGCGCCCCGTCTCGTCGTCGGTTCCTGTCCGGACCGGCGCTTCGAGGCGGAACTCATCCACCTGGTCAACCGCTTCGGTAAGCGAAATCAAGGGCCGGGTGATCTGGCGGACAAGTACCATCCCGACGGTCAGGGCGGCCAGAAGCAGCAGAGAGGTCAGGATGGTCGCCTGAACACGAAGCTCCCAGACCCGTGTCTCCAGGGGAGCCTCGGAATATCCGAGATAAAGTACGCCGGCACGTCCATCAGAAACAGGCCAGGCAACATCAAGGAATCGCTCGCCCTCGCGGGACTGGATCCTTCGTATATTTCCCGGGTCGGGCGCCTCTGTCCGGCCATCCAGAAGGCCTGCCGGAACGCCGGAGGAAAAGGTGTGGGCAACGATGTCTTCATCATGGACGACGAACAGATATCCGACATTCGGATCATTTTCGAGCCGGTCCGTGAGTAGTCGCTGTAAGGCGACTACATCATTGATCAGAACCATGTCGGCCGCAATGAGCGCCATGTTCTGCGCCGTGGTTTTTGCCTGGTCCACGGCGATTTCATGCAGGCCGGAGCGGTAGTTGTGTATGACCGCCTGGGAAATTGCCAGGCCGCTTATAACGACAATCAGGGTGATTGCGGCCAGGAGCCTGGTTCTAATACTCTTCATCGTCTCCTGCACGTGTATCCGTGTATCGATTGGTGGACTGGGCGGTTTCGTACCATTCCTCTTTTGAGGCTGTAAACCGGTCGATCATAAGGTTTGCAAGAATTTGTGCGCCCGTTTCGGATTGATGCATATCCAGCACCGCATCCCGGATCCGGTTTTTGATGGTTTCGTCAAGATGCGCCGATGCAACGAGCGGCGGGCTGCCATAGGGTTCAGATCGCCGTATGATGCGGGTTTTGGATGTATTTTCCGGATCGGTTTGATCGTAATATTCCCAGATATGACCGTCGATGCTCGCACCATCGACAAGCGAGGCTGCAACGGCCATGATGGAGTTGTCATGGCTGTAGGTATAATGAACCCGCTCGAAAAATGTGTCGGGTGTTTCGCCCAGTTCGGCAACCCACCGGGTCGGGACAGCCGCGCCGGTATTGGATGCGGGATCGGTGAAGGCGAAGACTTTTCCGGAAAGATCGGAAATCGTTTCATAAGGGCTGTCCCGGTGAACGATGAGATACGCCTGATAATAAGGCTCTCCCCGGACAACCGGAGTTGCCATAGCCTCGAAGCCGCCATCGCGTTTTCCCAGGATGTATGGCCCTGTGCAGATAAAAGCGATATCCACATCGCCGCGTTCGATGAGTTCGTTGACCTCTTCATAGGTTTTGCGCTGAACGATCCGTGTCTCAAGCCCGGTTTCCTGTCCGATATATTCAATCAATTCCTGATAGTTTTCAATGGTTTTTTCCGGTGAAATCATTGCGCCGACGGCAACCCGAAGGACGCTTCCTTCCTGCTGGCCGGGCTTCGTCCTGAGTTCCCGGACGGTATCGTCAAAATCGATCGTCTCGTAGCTGTCATCGGATGCGCAGCCTGCGCTGAAAAGCATCAATGCGATCCAGGCGAGTGCAGCGACCGGCAGGGCGTAACGAAACGCGGGGAAGGGATGTTTCATATTGGATTTCCGTTAATTTTGACGACTTCGTAAAAAGTCCAATATCTGCGTTACGCGCGATTTCTCAGAATTTCACGTACGCCAAGTACGCTGCATTCTTCGAAATCGCGCAAGCCTTGATCTTGAACTTTTTACAAA
>SLPT01000265.1 GCA_007131845.1 Desulfobacteraceae bacterium
ACCTTCAGCTCCGGTATCTTGGACACCGGATCGAGCGCCGAGTTGGTAAGCCGGTTGGCCGCCGCCTCGGCAAAATGGAAGGGAATAAACACTGTTCCTTCCGAGGCCATATCCGATATCAAAAGATCCGCTTCTATCTCGCCACGCCTGGAAGCGATCCGGACGCGGTCTCCCTCCGAAAGGCCGTATCTGGCCGCATCACCCGCATACATCTCGACAAATCCCCGGGGCGCCATTTCGTTGAGCCCCTCCACCCGCCTCGTCATGCTGCCGGTATGATAATGGTACAGCAGCCGGCCGGTGGTCATGTAGAGCGGGTATTCATCGTCTGTAATCTCGGCAGGCGGTATGTAGTCGATGGGAAAGAATTTCCCCTTGCCAATGGGAAAGGCTTCCGTGTGCAGAATCGGCGTTCCCGGGTGATCGGACGTCGGGCACGGCCAGTGGATGCCTTCCCGCTCAATGCGCTCCCAGGTGATGCCGCCGTAGGAAGGCGTCACCTGCGCGATCTCGTTGAAAACGGCCTCCGCATTTTCATAGCGCATTTCCACGCCCATGCGGGTTGCAAGTTCGGCGGTAATTCGCCAGTCCTCCCAAGCCTCGCCCGGGGGATCCACGGCCTTGCGGATTCGCTGGACACGGCGCTCGGTGTTGGAAAACGTACCGTTCTTTTCAGCAAAGCAGCAGCTCGGCAAAACAACGTCCGCAGTTTGGGCGGTTTCCGTCATGAAAATGTCCTGCACCACCAGCAGATCAAGATGCGAGAAGCTTTCTTCCGCGTGGTTCAGGTCCGCATCCGAGACAAGCGGATTCTCGCCGATGATGTACATGGCCTTGAACTCGCCGGCATGAGCTTTCGGGAGCATTTCCGTCACGGTGAGCCCGGGCTTGTCCGAAAGCCCCGTAATGCCCCAGGCTTTTTCCATTTTGGACTGGGCACCGGGATCGTTCACCGGCTGATAGCCGGAATACACGTTGGGCAGTCCGCCCATGTCGCAGGCCCCCTGGACGTTGTTCTGGCCGCGCAGCGGATTGACGCCGCCTCCGCGAATGCCCAGGTTTCCGCACAGCATGGCAAGACTCGCCAGGCACTTTACATTGTCGGTTCCCGTAGTATGCTGGGTGATGCCCATGCAGTAGAGGATGGACGCGGCTTTCGCCCCGGCATAAATCCGGGCGGCATCAACGATATCCGCCGGGGGAATGCCTGTGATTTCCGAAACGTATTCCGGCGTGAACTTCTCCACCAGCGACTTCAGCGCGTCAAACCCCTCCGTGCGGTTCTCCACGAAGGACTTGTCGTAGAGCGCCTCCTTGATGATGACGTGCATCATCCCGTTGATCCAGGCGACATCGGTTCCCAGGTTGGGACGGAGGTATTTTTCCGAAAACTCCGTCAGCTTGATCCGGCGGGGATCGACCACGATCAGCTTCGCGCCCCGCCGCGTGACGGCGCGCTTGACAAAAGACGAAATCACCGGGTGGTTTTCCGTCGTGTTCGACCCGGTCACCAGGATGACGTCGGCCTCTTCGATATCCGCAATGGTGTTGGTCATTGCTCCGCTTCCGAACGTGGCGGCCAGACCGGCCACCGTGGAGCTGTGTCAGAGACGGGCGCAGTGATCTATGTTGTTTGTCTTTAAAACCCCCCGCGTGAACTTGTTGGCCAGGTAGTTGTCTTCGTTGGTGACCCGTGCGGAGGTGAGAACGCCCATGGCATCGCCGCCGTGGGTGTCGCGGATTTCGGTGAACCGCTTTGCCACCAGGTCGAGGGCTTCATCCCACCCTGCTTCCCGGAACGCTCCGTTTTCCTTGATCAGGGGTTTGGTCAGGCGCTCCGGGGAATTGACAAAGGCGTTGCCGAAGCGTCCCTTGACACAGAGGCTTCCGGTGTTGGGCACCGCATCTTCAGTGCCGCTTGCCTTGAGGATCTTGTTGTCCCGGACATGAAGGGTGAGCTGGCATCCCACACCGCAGTAGGAGCAGGTGGTCCGGACTTTTTCGGTCTCCCACGGCCGGCAGTCATAGCGTGCGTCCTTTTCCACCAGGGCACCCACGGGGCATGCCTGGATGCACTCACCGCAAAACACGCAGTCCGAATCCTTCAGGGCCCGGTCGCCGGCCGCAATAATTTTTGAGTGGGACCCCCTATACCCGATACTGATGGCGTTGTTGACCTGGACATCGTTGCATGCCTGGACGCACCGCCCGCAAAGAATGCAGCGGGAAAAATCCCGGACGATAAAGGGGTTGACCGTTTCCATTGGATATTTTGTCCGGGTCGCCTCGAACGCCTCGCCGGATACCTGGTAGCGGTAGGCAAGATCCTGGAGCTGGCAGTCCCCCCACACCGGACACAGCTCGTCGGTTTCGTCGTATTGGCGCACCCCGAGCTGGAATGCCGCGAAACTCCCGGTGTCCGACTTTCTCACGGCGCAGTTGTGATTGCCGGAAGAAAGCAGCAACTCCAGCGTCATGCGGCGCGAATTGACCACTTCCGGAGACTCCGTATGCACGACCATGCCGGGCTGGGACGGTGTGGTACATGCGGGCATGAGGGAGCGGGCTTTTTCCACCTCCACGACGCAAATGCGGCAGGCGCCGGTGGGGATGGCGCCCTTCAGGTGGCAAAGGGTCGGTATGTCGATTCCGCTTCGCCGGGCCGTCTCCAGGATGGTTTCATCCGGCTGGACCGTCAACCGAT
>SLPT01000252.1 GCA_007131845.1 Desulfobacteraceae bacterium
GGCTTTGTAAAAAGTCCAAGATCAAGGCTTGCGCAATTTCGAAGAATGCAGCGTACTTGGCGTACGTGAAATTCTGAGAAATTGCGCGTAACGCAGATATTGGACTTTTTACGAAGCCGTCTTCTTTTGAAAAAAAAAGGCATGTCCAGCTCAATATGCCGAACATGCCCTGAAAAAAAACTGAATGCCGCTCGTTTTTACCGCTTGGAGAACTGGAATCGGGCGCGGGCACCGCGCTGACCGTATTTTTTCCGTTCCTTGCTGCGTGGATCGCGCTTGACCAGGCCGGCTTTCTTCAGCACCAGCCGGAAATCCGGATTGGACTGGAAGAGCGCCTTGGTGATTCCGTGGCGGATTGCCCCTGCCTGTCCCAGGACCCCGCCGCCTTTGACATTCACCTTGATGTCATATTCACCGGCCGTATTGGTCAGTGTAAAGGGCTGCATGATCATTTCCCGGGCCGAATCCAGAGGGAAGTATTCCTCCGCCGGCTTGTTGTTGATGATAATCTCTCCGGAGCCGGGCTTCAGCCATGTTCTGGCAATGGACATTTTCCGCTTGCCGGTTGCATAAAATTGTTCTGCCATGTATCCCCCACGTCTGTATAAGATATTTCCCTGTCAGTATCTTTTCGTCCGCGCAGGCGCCGTTAAAGGCTGAGCGTCTCGGGCTGCTGTGCCTCATGCGGATGCTGGTCGCCGGCATACACCTTCAGTTTCTTGAGCATTGCTGAGCCCAGGCGATTTTTGGGGAGCATCCCCTTCACCGCAATCCGGACCAGATCCTCGGGGCGCTTCTGCAGCAGCTTCTCAGCGGTAATAGCCTTGATTCCGCCGATATATCCGCTGTGGCGATAGTATGTTTTCTGGGTCCACTTGCGGCCCGTGAGGCGAACCTTGTCGGCATTGACCACCACGATGAAATCCCCCGTATCCACGTTCGGGGTAAACATGGGGTTGCGCTTTCCCCTGAGCCGGCTTGCCACCTCGGAGGAGAGCCGGCCAAGGATCATATCCCTGGCGTCAACCACGTACCACTTTCGCTCAACTTCGTTTTTCCTGGCGCTTTTCGTATATTTCTTCAATGGTGCCGTCTCCTGTCTGTAATGTAATTGAGGATATGTAACTAAATCACTGCTTGCTGTCAAGGAAAAAAGAGCGTAGACTCAATATAAAGCGCTTTTCAGAACACACAATGTAATGCGACCGGCCGCCGCCCCGGAGCGTGTGCGGTCGGATACTTCCAAAAGGGCGTTACTATGACAAATCACGAGGTCGAGGTCAAGTTTTATCTGCACGATGCCGATGCCGTCCGGCACCGGATTACCAATACCGGAGGATTGTTTCGGCAGCGGGAAACGGAGGCCAACATTCGTCTGGATACCGACGACTCCGCTTTGCTCGGCGCCGACGCCCTGCTCCGCCTCCGAAAAACCGATACCCGGTGCGTGCTGACATACAAGAAACAGACCGCACCCGACGGATCCGGGTGCAAAGTATACGAGGAACTGGAAGTCACGGTTTCGGATTTCGAAAAAGCAAGCGCCATTTTGTCCCGCATTGGCTACCGGCCGGCCCAGCGCTACGAAAAAATCCGGGAAACCTATGCAATGGGCGAGGCCGAGGTGTGCGTTGATACCATGCCCTACGGCAATTTCCTGGAAATCGAGGCAAGCCCGGCGGTGATCCGGGATACGGCAGCAACGCTTGGCTTTCGGTGGGAAGACCGGATTCTCGGCAACTACCTGGGTATTTTCGAAACACTCCGGAAACGCTACGGGCTCGATTTCAACGACGTGACGTTTGAAAATTTCAAGGATTCACCGGTGGATTTCGGTGAAATCGTGCATCTTTTTACCGCATCAGCCTGAGCCTGAACCGGACCTGAAATTACAAACCTACCGACACTGCTCCTCACGGACGAACCCCAAATGCGCAAATGCCGTATCAGAGGCCTTTCTTCCGGAAGAGGTGCGAATAATCAGGCCGTTTTTGAGTAAAAACGGCTCCACCACATCGACCAGGGTGTCGGTTTCTTCCTGAAGGGTCGCAGCCACCGCCTCGATACCCACCGGTCCGCCGTTGTAGTAGGTGATAATGGTGCCGAGATACTGGCGGTCCAGGGGGGTGAGCCCCAGGTTGTCGATCCCTTCGAGTTCGAGCGCGTCGGCCACTGCCCCGCGATCGATACGGCCGCCGCATTTCACCTGGGCGTAGTCCCGGACCCGCTTGAGAAGCCGGTTGGCGATGCGCGGCGTCCCCCGGGAGCGCGCAGCAAGCTCCGCCGCCCCCTCTTCGTCGATGGGCTGGTTCAGCAGGGATGCACTTCTGTGAATGATCGTTTCCAACTCTTGCGGGGAATAAAAATCCAGGTTCCGGAAAATGCCGAAGCGATGGCGCAGGGGGGAAGACAGAAGGCCCACGCGGGTGGTGGCCCCCACCAGCACGAACTGCTTGAGACGGAACCGGTGGCTTCGCGCATGGAGTCCCTTGTCGAATACAAAATCGATGCAGAAATCCTCCATTGCCGGATAAAGCAACTCCTCAACGGAGCGGGACAACCGGTGGATCTCATCGATAAAAAACACATCCCCGGACTCCAGCTGGGTGAGCATCCCGATCAGGTCGCCCCCCTTCTCCAGGGCAGGCCCGGAAGTGATAATCAGCTTTCCCCCGATTTCATTGGCGATGATATGGGCCA
>SLPT01000176.1 GCA_007131845.1 Desulfobacteraceae bacterium
CGTTCAGATCGGTTTCCATCCGCACCCCAGGCAGCACAAGGGTAAAAGAAATCTTGTCGTTTTTCCGGGTGATCCGTTCGGCCCGGATATCCGCATCTTCGCTTCTTCCGAACAGGATCGTGCGGACCCGGGCCGCCTTTGCCAGTTTCCGGCCGTAGTCGTCGTCGGCATTCAATACCGCGATACCGTCGGGGCGGATATTTTCCAGCAGTTCCCCCTTGGCGCGGGCAACCGATTCAACATCCCGAAGCCCCTCCAGGTGGGCCGGGCCGATATTGGTAATCACACCGATGTCTGGTTCGCAGATGGCCGACAACCGACGGATTTCCCCCGGATGGTTCATGCCCAGCTCCAGCACCGCAAGGCGGTGAGAGGAGGCCAGGTTGAACAGGGTCAGGGGCAACCCGATTTCATTGTTGAGATTTCCCGCGGTTGACAGCGTTTTATAGACGCGGCGGCAAATGCACGTAATCATCTCCCGGGTGGTGGTCTTGCCGGTGGAACCGGTGATGGCCACCACGGGGATGTCTGCTCCCTTCCGCCGGTAAGCAGCCAAACTGCCCAATGCCTGTACCGTATCCTCTACCGCGATCATGGCAATACCTTTTGCCGCCAGTTCCGAAGGCGAAAACCGATCCGCCTTTGCCCGGGAGACCACTAAACAGCCGGGCCCCTTTTTGATCACTTCCTCAACGAAATCATGCCCGTCGAACCGGGGGCCCTCGATGGCGACGAACACGTCGCCCGCTGACACGATCCGGGAGTCGATCCGGATGCGCGGAAATTCACCGCCTTTTCCCGCGGACAAAAGATCCCCGCCCGTTGCGGCAACCATATCCTGGGCGGACCATGTCATGGGCGGAAGCAAGGGTTCGGTTGTGGAAGCTGACTGTTCCATTTATTTCTTCCAGTACAGGGTTAACGCTTTTCTTGCGTATACCCGGTCGTCAAAATCGATCGTCTTCTCCCCGATGATCTGGTATGTTTCATGTCCTTTCCCTGCAATAAGAACCCCGTCTCCCGGCGCCGATATCCGGATTCCCGTTTCGATCGCCGCAGCCCGGTCGGAGATGACCGTGTACCGGCCGGATTCGAATCCGGAATCGAGTGCTTCCGGCTCCAGGCGCACCCGGCGGCCATTCCTCGCGTCATCCCCGGCAGCAACTTTGATACCGGCCAGGATGTCGTCGATAATCCGATCCGGCTTTTCGCTTCTCGGATTGTCCGACGTAACGATGACCAGATCGGCCAGCCTGGCCGCAGCCTCGCCCATTTTCGGGCGCTTGCCCCGATCCCGGTCCCCGCCGCAGCCGAAAATGCAGATCAGCCGCCCCGGCACGGTGGCCCGCAACGTCAGCAACACGTTCTCCAGGGCGTCCGGCGTATGGGAGTAATCAACGAAAACATGGCGCTGCGAATCGTTTGCAATCTTTTCCAGCCGGCCGGGGACCGAAAAGAAGCCCGCCAGCGCCTCCGCGACGGCGCTCCCGTCCACGCCCAGGATATGGGCCGCACCGACCGCGCAAAGAATGTTTTCCAGGTTGAACCGTCCAACCAGCGGGCTGTGAAAATCAAACGTCCCCGCCGGCAGCACAAGGCTGCCGGTTATGCCGGTCTGATCCAGCACCGTATCAATCGCTGAAACATCGCGCCGGGTGCCGTCCTCTGCCTCCGAGGCTCCCAGGG
Source organism: Desulfobacteraceae bacterium (assembly GCA_007131845.1). GTDB lineage: Bacteria > Desulfobacterota > Desulfobacteria > Desulfobacterales > Desulfosalsimonadaceae > B1SED10-16. Next base: position 1,687 of record SLPT01000176.1, read on the forward strand.
TAAAAACCTTTCGTCCTTCCAGCACCGCTGCAAGCCGTTTCCCCTCGCCGGTATCGCAGTTGACGAGGACGGCTGCGTCGTCGGCCAGGTAGTCCGTGAAAAAGGCGGTTTTGGCGGCCCGGTAAGCATCCATGTCCCCGTGAAAATCCAGATGATCCTGACTAAGATTGGTGAAAACCCCCGCCGCAAAGCGGCACCCCGCAATACGCTGCTGCACGACCCCGTGGGAGGAGACCTCCATGACCACATGGGTCACGCCGGCGTCGGCCATGCGGGCGAGGCGTTCCTGTAAATCCACGGATTCCGGCGTGGTCAGTGAGCCCGGAATCACTGTTGTTCCGAAATGGCAGTCGATGGTGCCGATCACACCCGCATGAAAACCGCTTTCCGCCAGGATATGCTCCAAAAGACAGCTCGTAGTGGTCTTTCCGTTGGTCCCCGTGATGCCCACAAGCGTCATGCGCTCCGAAGGCCGGCCGTAGAATTCGCATGCCATGGCCGCCATGGCCGCCCTTGCATCTTTCACCCCGATGACCGTCACACCCACATCAAGCGGATCTTCAGCCACCACTGCGACGGCTCCCCGGCGGACCGCATCGGCCGCGTATGCACGGCCATCCGAACGCGCTCCCTTTATGGCGATAAACAGGCTGCCCGGCTCAGCCCGATCGGACCGGTAGCAGATGCCGGATATTTCCAGCTTCTCCGGATCCGCTTGGCTTTCCGGCGTCACCCGCAGTGGGGATGCCGCGTCTATGAGTCTTTGGAGTTTCATGCCGGCTGCGCAATCTCCAGTGCAATAAGCGGTGACGGTTCAACAGGCGGAATGTCCAGGTAATTGAAACTTTCTCTCACGATCTCCCGGAACACGGGCGCTGCTACCTCGCCGCCATAGTATTGTCCGCGGGGCGCCTCGATGGCCACCACCACCGCCAGCTCGGGCGCGTGGGCCGGTGTAAAACCCGCGAAAATGGCATAGTAGTCACTGTCCCGGTAATCTCCCCGGGCCGTCA
>SLPT01000195.1 GCA_007131845.1 Desulfobacteraceae bacterium
AAAGTGGCCAATAACACGGTCCGGAAGGGAAACGTGCTCGAGACGGCCCGGATTGCCGGCATCATGGCGGCAAAACAGACCCATGCCCTCATCCCGATGTGCCATCCCGTCGATATCCGGCATGTGGCGGTCGATTTCGACCTGGATACGGAAGCAAAGGCGGTTCGCATACGGGCCACCGCCCGTGCGTCCGACCGGACCGGGGTGGAAATGGAGGCCCTGACGGCGGCCTCGGTGGCGGCGCTCACGGTGTATGACATGTGCAAGTCCCATGATCGCACCATGGTGATATCCGATGTGCGGCTGCTGGAAAAATCCGGCGGAAAGAGCGGCGATTATGTCCGAAATGCGTAATTACACACTTTTTCAAGGCTTTATGAAACGTACAGCAACCGGCAGGTGTTTGACTGAATGAATACGCTTGCGGATCAATTCTTTGATTATATTGCGGTTTCTCCCGAAGTACTCTTCGTCGCGGCAGGCGTCCTTGCGGGCCTGATGCTGGGCTATGTTCTGGCGTGGCTTGCCTGCAAACGCCGACTGGCCGCGCTGCGGGCGGAGAAAAACCGACTGGAGCAGGACGGTCGGTATTTTGTCCGGAGCCTGGAGGGAGCCCGGGAGGAGCTTCGGGCGTTGAATGAAAAATACCTGGATGTATCCGCCCGGCACGCTGCGGCTCGCGCGGATCTTGCGCACATGGAGAAACTTCAGAAGCGTCTTGCCGAAAAAGATGCGGAGATCCGGGATCTTCATCAGCGCCTCTCGGACGGGGCAACGCGTGAAGCCCGCCTGGAGGCGAAGGTCGAGGCCCGGGATCAGGCCATGCAGACCCGGACGGAAATGTTCGAGGAGATCCGGGGTCGGGCGGAGCAGGCGTTTTCGGATCTGTCTTCCAGGGCGCTGCATCAGAACAACCAGTATTTTCTGGATCTTGCCAAGACCACCTTTGCCCGTTATCTGGATTCGGCCAAAAGCGAGATGGAAAGCAAAAGCAAAAGCATCGACGACATGGTGCAGCCCATCGTGGAGGGCCTGGAAAAATACGACCGCCAGGTCCGGGAAATGGAGCAGGCCAGGCAGAATGCCTACGGCGGGCTGACTCAGCAGGTGATTTCGCTTGCAAAGAGCCAGCAGGATCTGCACAAGGAGACCGGAAAGCTGGTATCCGCCCTGCGGCTTCCCCATGTGCGGGGGCGTTGGGGGGAGATGACGCTTCGCCGGGTCGTGGAAATCGCCGGCATGCAGAACCACTGCGATTTTTTCGAGCAGCCCGTAAGTTCCTCGGAGGGCGGGGCCATGCGGCCGGACATGGTGGTCCGGCTTCCCGGCAACCGGACCATCGTCATCGACGCCAAGGTCCCCATCACCGCGTATCTCGACTCCCTGGAAGCCGATACGGCCGAACAGGCCGAAGAGCATCTGGCACGTCATGGTGCCCAGGTTCAGCGCCATATCGGGAACCTGGCCCGCAAGTCCTATTTCAGCGGATTTTCCCCGACCCCGGAGTTCGTGGTAATGTTCATGCCCGGTGAAAATTTTTTCAGCGCGGCAGTAAGACAGATTCCGTCCCTGATCGAGGAAGGCTCCGGCCGGAACGTGATCCCGGCCACCCCCACGACCCTGATCACGCTTCTGAAAACGGTCGCCTATGGATGGCGCCAGGATGCGGCCGTGGAAAACGCCCGCGAGGTGAGTGAACTGGCCGGCGCCCTCTATGGCCGGATCAGTTCCATGGCGGAGCATATCAACCGGCTGGGCCGTGATCTGGACAAGTGCGTGACCAGCTACAATAAAACGGTCGGCAGCCTGGAGCGGCGTGTGTTGGTGTCTGCCCGGAAATTCCGGGAAATGGGGGCGGCCGGCAGCGCGGAAAAAGACCTGGACGCACCGGAAACGGTTGACAGCCGATCCCGCCGCATGGATTCGGATTCGGATAGGGAAGCGCAGGAGGGAGCATGAAGACTTTGATGATTCGGAACATCGCTGCAGCGCTTGTTGTTTTTTTCCTGTTTTTTGTCTTTGCGCCGTATTCCGCTGCCGTATCCTCCATCCCCCCCTTTCTGGAGAAAATCGACCCCGGGGATCTGCCACTGTTTTCAGACGACGGTGATTTCCGGGACCTTGCAGAAGCGGTTTCCGCCAGCGCTTCCTACTATGAGCGGCTTCCTGCGGAAAGGATCATCCTGTACGGCAAGGATGGATATGCCGCTGCCGAGCTTGCCGAAGGTATCCGGCGGTTTGCGGATTTCCTGGAAACCCGGCCGTCGGATTCACAGTTGGCCGGGTTTATACGCAAAAACGGTTCGGTCTATGCCCACCGGCAGGAAAACCGGCCTGTACGGGTATTGTTTACCGGTTATTATGAGCCGGAACTCGAAGGGCGGCGTGAACCGTGCGACACGTTTCGCTACCCGGTCTATGGCCGGCCCGACGATTTGGCCGAGATCCGGTTGTCCCGGTTCGGCATCCGGGGTGAAGGCGGCACCCCCCAAACGCTGATCGGCCGTTTCAATGGCCGGGAGGTGATCCCCTATTTCCGGCGCAGCGAGATTGACGCCGGCGCGCTGGAAGGCCGCGCCCGGCCTCTCTTGTGGGTAAGCGACCCGGTGGCCCTTTTTTTTCTTCACGTCCAGGGCTCCGGCCGCGTGGTGCTGGAAGACGGCCGTCCCATTCATCTTCATTACG
>SLPT01000045.1 GCA_007131845.1 Desulfobacteraceae bacterium
AGGAAGCGACGGTCCGGCGCCAGCTCCAAGCGGCTGGCCGAACAGTGGAACCGGTCCGGCACCGGTATGAAGAGGGGTTGGTAGGATTCATCGAGTTGCTCGATGCCCGGCGGGGGAACCTGGTTGCCCGGCAGGTCATGACCGTCGCAACCCGAGACCGCCTGATCGCGACGGCATCTCTATACAAATCCCTGAATGGCGGATGGTGTGATAATGACGCGGAAAAGGAAAAATTTAATGACATCCTGTCGGAAGCAAGCTAAAGATAGTACCGCCTTCTCCTGGAGAGGACCGGAGCAAAGTCCATCGTCCCGGGCCTGATGACCGGAACCGGGCTGGGCAGCAGCTTATTCAGGGTGAAAAAAAAAATAAAAAATAAGTATGTGAGGCGAAATGCACTTTAACGGTGTTTTTTTGGGATTTGCCCATTTTCTCCGGCATGCTTGACGAAGATAAATTAAAGTGTCTATTATATAAAATGTGCCGGACCGCCAGAAAATGTTTTTTGGTATCCGAAACGATGTGGTTTCGAATACCGGCTTCACGAAGATGATATCCCTGTATGATGAAAACTCAGATCCGCAAAGGGAAAGATTCAATGACATCATACCTGAAGCAAGCCGAAGATAGTGCCGCTTTTTTGCTGGAGCGGACCGGAATCAAGCCCGTCCTGGGCCTGATGACCGGAACCGGGCTGGGCAGCAGCCTGTCCGGGATGGAAACGGATTTTGCCATCGATTACGGGGCGATACCCGGATTTCCGGTGTCCACCGTGGCGGGGCATGCCGGCCGCCTGCTGGCCGGCAGGCTGGGCGGAAAACCGACCATCGCCATGGAGGGGCGCTTTCACCTCTACGAGGGATACACCCCGGCTGAAGTGACCTTCCCGATCCGGGTGATGCAGGCCATGGGCGTAAAAACGCTTATCCTTAACAATGCCGCCGGCGGGCTGAATCCGGATTTTGTCCCGGGGGATATCATGGTGATTTCCGATCACATCAATTTTACCGGGGAAAATCCCCTGGTCGGTCCCAATGACGAGGCATGGGGGATCCGCTTTCCCGACATGACGCGCGTCTACAGCAGACGCCTTGCCGCCGCAGCCGTCGAGGCCGGGAAGGAGACTGGGCTTGTCCTGCGGCAGGGCGTGTACCTCGGCCTGAAGGGGCCGTCCCTTGAAACGCCGGCCGAAACCCGTTTGCTCCGGATGATCGGTGCGGACGCGGTGGGCATGTCCACCGTGCAGGAAGTGATTGCCGCAGTCCATGCGCAGATGAACATCCTGGGGCTTTCAACCATTACCAACGTGAATGATCCGGACCGTCCCGAGCCCGCCACCGTGGAGGATATCATCCGCGTGGCCGATGCCGCAGCCGGCCGGCTGGCAGGGCTCGTAACCGCCATTGCAGGGAGAATCGATGCATAATAAATCGGTGGAAAACGACCTCGTGATCACAGGCGGCATCGTGCTCACCATGGACGAAGACAATGCGGTATATGAAAACGGCGCCGTAGGCGTGGCAGGCGATAGCATTACCTACGCGGGGGATGCGGGCGGAATCGATTCGGCCCGTGCCGGCCGCGTCGTCGATGCGGGCGGCGGGATCATTCTGCCGGGACTCATCAACACCCATACCCACGCGGCCATGACCTGCTTCAGGGGGCTTGCCGACGATCTGGAGCTGATGGACTGGCTCAACAACTATATCCTTCCGGCCGAATCCCGGCTCGATGCGGACAAGGTCTACACGTCGACCATGCTGGCCTGCGCCGAAATGATGCTTTCCGGAACCACCTGTTTTTCCGATATGTATCTTTTCGAGGACGCGGTCGCCCGGGCCGCCTCCGAATCCGGCATGCGGGCGGTGGTGGGGGAGGTTCTCTACGATTTCGATTCACCCAACTACGGGACAATCGATGCCGGGTTCCGATACACGCGTGAGCTTGCTGAAAAATGGCGGGGCGATCCTTTGATCACAATCGCCGTGGAGCCTCATTCGCCCTATCTGTGCTCCCCGGATCTGCTGGAGAAGGCGGGGGCGATATCGGCGGAATATGATATTCCATTGATTATCCACCTCTCGGAAACCATGGCTGAAAAGCAGGGTGTCTTCGAGCGCTACGGCAAATCCCCGGTGGCCCACCTGGCCGATATCGGGGTGCTTTCCGGCCGGACGCTGGCATGCCACTGCGTGGTGGTGGATGAAGCGGAAATCGAAATTCTCAGGCGATTTGACGTGAAGGTGGCCCACAACCCGGAAAGCAACATGAAGCTCGCATCGGGCGTCGCGCCGGTGCCCGCCATGCTCGAAGCCGGGCTGTGCGTGGGGCTGGGCACCGACGGCCCGGCCAGCAACAACGACCTGGACATGTTCTCGGAGATGGATACGGCCGCAAAGATTCATAAGGTCAACAGTATGGACCCTACCGTCATGGACGCCCGGACGGTGCTGAAAATGGCAACGATCAACGCGGCCCGGGCCCTTGGGCTGGATCATCTGACCGGATCGCTTGAAGTCGGAAAAAAAGCGGATATTATCGTTGTCGATACCGCTAAGCCGCACCTTACCCCTCTCTACGATCCGTTTTCCCACCTGGTGTACGCTGCATCGGGAAGCGATGTCGATACCGTGGTGATCAACGGCCGGGTAGTGGCCGAAAAGAGGCGGCTGCTAACCATTGA
>SLPT01000285.1 GCA_007131845.1 Desulfobacteraceae bacterium
ACCACGCCGGGAACGTGCACCGCATCAGGCCCCACCGCCTCATCCGGCACCCGGTAGCATGCCCTGCCGGCGCATCCGGCGGAAACAATCAGAAACGCGGCAGCAAGAACCGGAAAAAAGTGCCTCATCGGCTATCGCTGCTTTACCACGAATGGAAATACATTCGTGAGCCCGACGATATCGGTGATCAAAAGCACGATAAAGATGAACACAAAAGCGCCCACAACCGTCCCCACACCCTCGCCGGATGGCTGGGAATCCATGTGCCCGGCAAGAGCCCTGAGCTGGCTTTCGGTAAGGGCATCCACGCGCGCCCGGGCCTCGGATTCCGAAATACCCCGCTTCCCGAGGGCACTTTGCACTTCTTCGGCACCCAGCATGTCGTGAATACGCGATCGGATTTCGTCGGCATCGTTTTCCAGGACCGTGCCGGTCGGTAGCATCGAAGCGTGGACAGCCGGTGCGAAAACCACCGTAAAGCTGAAGACGATCAGCATTAAAACACTCAAAGGTTTTGTACATGTACCTGAACGCATACGTTTCTCCTTGGTTTCCGGGTGATAAACACAATAAGGGATGGTGTCCGGGCAAGATCGCCGGCAGGCAGAATTACCGCCCGGCCGGCTCCGCAAATACATCGTAATAATATATCCCCATCCCGCTGGTTGTCAATGTGAAACCCGAGCAGGGCCAGGGCATCAGAAAAGCTGTTTGACAGAAGCATTCTTTCCGCCTATTCTTTTGTACTAGAAATCCAAGCCTGCTGCCGTACGTCCATCAAATTCCAACCCCCCGCAACAAGGAGGTCCGCATGTCCAATCCTTACGAATCCGCATACCGGGAATCCATCGAAAACCCCGAGCAGTTCTGGGGAAAGGCTGCCGAAGACTGCCACTGGTTCAGCCGGTGGGACAAGGTCCTGGACGACTCCCGCAAACCATTCTATCGCTGGTTTACCGGGGCAACGATGAACACCTGCTACAACGCCATAGACTACCATGTCGACGAGCGGGGGCGGGGTGAAAAAGCTGCCATCATCTACGACAGCCCCGTGACAGGGGTTATCGAATCGATCACCTACGGGGAGATGAAAGAGCGGGTAGCCCTTTTCGCCGGCGTTCTGGCCGGGGCCGGGGTGGAAAAAGGCGATCGCGTAATCCTTTACATGCCCATGATTCCAGAGACCGTCGTGGCGATGCTTGCATGCGCCCGGATCGGGGCGGTCCACTCGGTGGTGTTCGGCGGATTTGCCGCAAAAGAGCTGGCCACGAGAATCGACGACGCCCGGCCGAAAGTGATCGTTTCCGCCTCCTGCGGCATAGAAGCTCAAAGGGTCATCGAATACAAGCCCCTGCTCGATGCCGCCATCGATATTGCCCGGTCCAAGCCGGAAAAATGCATCATCTACCAAAGGCCCCAGAAATCGGCAACACTTACCCCGGAACGGGATATCGACTGGACGGAGGCAGTAAAAACCGCCACGCCGGCCGACTGTGTACCGGTCCTTGCGACCGATCCCCTCTACATCCTGTATACTTCCGGAACCACAGGACAGCCAAAAGGGGTGGTGCGGGATAACGGCGGCCACATGGTCGCGCTCAAGTGGACGATGAAAGCCATCTACGACATCGACGAAGACGATGTTTGGTGGGCCGCATCCGACGTGGGATGGGTGGTCGGACACTCCTATATCGTGTATGCCCCCCTGTTCAAAGGATGCGCATCCGTCCTGTTCGAGGGAAAGCCGGTGGGTACTCCGGATGCGGGCGTCTTCTGGCGGGTCATTTCCCAGCACCGCGTGAAATGCATGTTCACCGCCCCTACCGCCTACCGCGCCATCAAACGGGAGGACCCCAAAGGCGATTTGATCCGGCAATACGATCTGTCAGGCTTCCGGATCCTGTTTCTCGCCGGTGAACGCTCAGACCCCGCCACGGTCCAGTGGTCGGAAAACCATTTAGGCGTGCCGGTGATCGATCACTGGTGGCAGACGGAGACAGGCTGGGCTATCGCCGCCAATTGCATGGGCCTTCACCCCTTCCCGGTGAAATACGGCTCGCCCACCAAGGCGGTTCCGGGATGGGATGTGCAGGTGCTCGATATCAACAACGAAGCCATGGCGCCCGGGGAAATCGGCGCCCTTTCGGTCCGCCTGCCGCTTCCGCCAGGCGCGCTGGTGACCCTCTGGGAAAACGACGAACGATTCATCGACGCCTATCTCAAGGAATACCCGGGATATTACAAGACCGCCGATGCCGGTATGATCGACGAAGAGGGCTACATTTACGTCATGTCCCGAACGGATGACATCATCAACGTTGCAGGCCACCGGCTTTCCACCGGGGGAATGGAAGAAGTCCTCGCCGCACACCCGGACGTGGCGGAAGCTGCCGTCCTGGGGGTGCATGACGATCTCAAGGGGCAGGTCCCGCTGGGATTTCTGGTCTTAAACAGCGGCGTGGAAAAGGACCACAGCGAAATCGTCCGGGAGGTCGTGGCCATGGTGCGGGAGCAGATCGGCCCGGTAGCAGCATTCAAGACGGCGGTTGTAGTTAAGCGACTGCCCAAGACGCGCTCGGGCAAGATCCTGCGGGGTATCATCCAGAAAATCGCCGAAAACAAAGCGTACAACATGCCGGCCACCATCGACGACCCGGCCATACTCGGCGAGATCG
>SLPT01000047.1 GCA_007131845.1 Desulfobacteraceae bacterium
TGTTGGTGGTCTTCTGCTTGAGCTCCCTGAGCGAGTAAGCGAGAATCATTTCCGTAATATCGAATTCCGATCCGAAGGGGAACGGACCGAACAGCCCCAAAGCCTTGTAGTCCTTCAATTTCCCGGCAATCCGCTCCGGGGTGTTGTTGCGGTACTGCTTCGGAATCTGATAATCTTCAGGGATTTTTTTATGCATTTTGGCTTCTGCGAGCAATTCGTCCTGGAAGCGCGAATCGGTAATGTTCAGCATCGACTTGATGATATCCTGGTCGCATTTGCCCCGGATATCGGCAATGCCGTACTCCGTGACCACGATATCCCGGAGGTGCCTGGGGATGGTTACATGCCCGTAGTTATATACGATGTTGGACAGGGTTTTGCCGTTTTCCTGGCGGGTGCTCTTGATAAGCATAATCAGCCGGCCGTCGGGCAGAGCGTGCGCCATGGAAACAAAATTGTACTGCCCGCCCACGCCGCTGATAACGGTGCCGTCTTCAAGCCCGTCCGAGACGATATGGCCGAGCAGGGTGGCCTTCATTCCGGTATTGCAAAAGCGTCCGTCCTTTCGCTGCAGCGTCCGGAGCTTTTCATCCCCGTAGAGCTGGTTGGCCACTTCGACCCCTGTCATTTCGAACTGCCGCCGTTCTTTTTCAGGCATGTTCCGAAGGGTCTCGTAGAAATCTCTGGGACCGATAAAAAATCCGCCCGTAAGCACCACCCCTTTTTTCAGCCGGTCTCCTAAGCACTCGGCACTCAGTGTTTCCAGGTTCTTCCTGTCGGCCAATAGTGCCGAATACCGGCGGTTTCCTTCCGGATCGACGATTTCTCCATCCTCATATCGCAGGCCGGGCTTGAATACCCCGAAATGCTGCAAGGATTCAAAATCCGTTCGGGTCAGGTAGGGATGAATCAGTTCGTAGTCGATCATTTTCGCAAGAATATCCGAAGGGATTTCCGCTTCGAGTTCGCCCCTGTTGATGAGCGCCTGGATGCCGGGATGATGATATACCCTGCGCTTGATGATACCGGACTTGTAAAGCTGGAGAAATCCGTCCACCAGCATCTCAGTGGACCCGTAAATCCCTTTTTCAAACGTATCCGTCCCGCCGATTTCCCCGATAAGGGGACGATAGGTTTCTTCGATTCCGGTTTCGGCAATCAGCTTCCGGTAGGCTTCGTTGTTGTTGTGCCGCAGGTCGAGTCCGCTGGCAATGGCATCTCCGAGGGCGCCGATACCGATCTGAAGCGTTCCGCCGTCCTTGATAAGGGTGGAAACATGAAGGCCGATCATGTAGTCCGAATCCGTAATGGAAAGGCGGGGCGTGTTGAACAGGGGATGATTGCCTTGATCGGTTTCAATAATGATATCAAAGACTTCTGGAGGAAGCTCCGCATCGCCGTACATAAAGGGAAGATGAGCGTTGACCATGCCGATGCGGAGTCTCTTTTCCCCTCGCTCCTGTTCATTTTTGAATTGATAGAACGTTTCCAGAGAATTGTCGGCATTACAGGATGCACTGTAGGTTTTTCCGGACCCGTTTTCGGAGCTGGCAATCATGTGCGCAAAAATCTGGTTATTGTTGGCGGCGCAGTCCCGGACCACGTGGGTATAGTTGGTGTTCATGTAATTTTGCTGCATTTTCGGATCGTTGACATACGCCCCGGCTTTGCAGAAGATTTCATGAATCGTGATGTTGTCGGGAACCCCTTTCCCGCGCAGGTCCTTCATGTACTCGAGATCCGGGACGCCTTCGAAGACTCTTTCCACAAAGGGCTGTATAAAGCGTCTTTCCAGGTCATTCGTCCAGGCGGGCTTTTCCAGGGACAACGCGGTGAATATGGTCAAAGAAATCTCCGGATTATTCTTTGCCCTCGTATACAACGCATTGATCAGCGGAACAGGCTTACCCAGGCCCAGCGGCATGCCGATACGAATATCGGTTCCGAAGACATCAACAATATGATCCACGCACTCTTCAACATTTAAATATAACGGTTTTTTCGACTGCATTGCAGAACAACCCCTCCTCCCTGATATGAATCCTTTTGTAAACAAAACGCTTCCCGAAGGCCTTTCCTCCCGGACGCTTCCAAAAAATAGTGAAGCGGGGGAAGCGACAATCCGATGAATTTGTCAATGAAGGCCGCCAGTGCGGTACCAAGCGGCCTTCTTTATTTTACGCGATCGCGTGTCATCCGATCGGTATAAGAAAAACCGGAATCTGGCTTTTCTTGATAACGTTGCGTCCCGCACTGCCCATCAACGCCCGAAGCAAAGACCCTTTCCGGTAATAACCCATTACCACGAGATCCGCGTTCCTGGAAAACGCCGTGATGTGTTCGGTAGGGTCGCCATAGTGGACTTCGATGGAATCGATTTTAACGTGGGGGATGTCATTTTTATCAGGCACATCGTTACAGAGCGCCCGAAGGGCATTTTCGATGACCGGAACGGATTTTTCCTTTCCGATCAGCGCCTGTTTGACGTTTTCCCGGTTTTCATTCCGGATTCTTTCGTATACGTCCCGGTCCACCAGATGAACCATGCGGTTCTGGGATCCCGTGGAGCCGTCCTCGATTACGTGAAGAATGGTAATGGATGCACCAAGCTGGGATGCCAGCACGACGGTTTGCTCGAACATCTGCACCGATGCCTTGGTGAGATCCGATGTAAA
>SLPT01000040.1 GCA_007131845.1 Desulfobacteraceae bacterium
ATCCGGCGGATTTCGTCTTCGGTAAGATTGAGCCGGTATTCCCAGATATCCCGGTGGTCCACATCATTGTATTGCTGGAGCTTTGCATAATAAGGAAGAACGGAAAAATATCCCCTGTACAGACCTACCAGTCCTTTTACCGCGAACAGGGGGCCGAAGCTCTCATCGGTTTCGGCCGCGTAGCTTACGGAGTGGGCAAGCAGGTTGGTCTTGTCCTTTGTCTCGATGGTCAGCATGGTATGGCCGAACATGGATGCGGGACTGTTGATGTGGGAGGTAGGGAAGGCAAGGGATGCCGATTTCGGCTCGTTTTCCGCCATGAATGCTTCGAACTCGGTGCAGGCGGAAACGGGCAGCCGGGAGACATCCAGTTCCAGGCGCTCCTGTATCCAGGCAAAACGGGCCACGAACCGGCAGACCGCGGATTCCTTCTCGGTGTCAGCCGGTTCGAAAAACGCGCGGATCGTCGCCTCAAGCTCTGCTTCCGGATCCGTCCGCCCCTTTTCCGCCAGGAAAAACCGAGGATCGTCCACGATGCTTTTGACGCCAAAGGCCCCTTTCCGATAGTGAACCAGAACCTGCCAGTAGCGCTCCTCGTGGAGCCTTTTTTCCCGGGCGTTTGCCAGCACCTTCTCCAGGTAGGCCGCGTCTTTCTCCCCGCTTTTTGCATTACCGGCAGGCGCCAACGAAAAAAGCACCAGAAGCACAGCCAGGAGCCTGAAAAAGAAAATGGAGATGCTGCCACTGTGTTGCCGGCATCTCCATTTCCGAAATCGATTCATATACTTTGGATAATACGTTTGAAAATGTAAAATCAATGTTTCGATGACATCGCGCGCACTTTTACATGTGCGCCTGGATACCGCTCAAAACCTCCGTGCTGGAAACTTCCGAAGAAGAGTAAATCGCGGAAAAATTTTCCTGGAGTTTGGAGTAGAAAACGTTTCTTTCGCTTTCGGGGACTTCCATCAGGACGGCCAGTGTATCCAGGTATTCACCCTGTCCCTTTGCGATATCATTGGCAAGGTTGTCCATGTTGTTTGCGATGAAGATTTCGCTTTGCTCCAGGCTTGCAAAGGATGCCGGTTTGTCGCAGTTGAGCGTTCCGAACGTGATCCCGAAGGTCTGGTTGGCGAAAGTCCCGTTGGTCGTAACCGCCAGTACCTGGAAGACCAGTCCGTCCTGATTTTCCATAACAATCGACCCGAGCCCGCAGCCCGTGTTGTACTGGGTGGCAAATGCGCCGCCCGCGGGAATGGTCAGCAGACAGAATACCGTTACAGCCGCTAAAATCTTTTTCATAAAAGCCTCCTTGTGATTCGTTGCCGGTTAGTTAGTGCCTGAATGAAAACCGTCTTTTTCGCCGTACTTGACCTTGAGGACCTTCACGAAAAAACCCGGTTGCCATAACAAATATACTATGCCAGGCCGATCTTTGCAAGTCATTGTCGGATAGATTATACCGGCATAGCCGCATGCAAGACGGACGCTAAAGAAAATGAAAAAGCATCCGATACGTAAATTGTGAAACCGGTATGTCAATCGCTTTCCGGGTAAGCGGCGGATTATGGACAACCAATGGAACTATTACAGGATTCTTCAGGTACAACCGGATGCCCCGTTTGAGGTCATACGGCACAATTATCTGCTTCTTCTGAAAAAGCTCCGCCTTCATCCAGACCTGGGAGGAAGCGAGAAAGATACGCGACTGGTCAATATCGCGTATGAAACGTTGAGCGATCCCGCAAAACGGCCCCGCTACGACCGGGAATTGATAGGGAATACGACCGCCTTTTGCAGCGCCATGACCATGCAACAGCGATTCGGCAAATGCAGGGCGCAGAACCTGAAGCCTCGGAAAAGCCCGCGCCGGATTTGCCTTTAACCAATGGATATACGAAGGGAGACTCAAATATAGCGGAATTCGAGCCGGCCGGTCCGCTTACGGGAACCGCGCCGAAGCCGGTTTCCCGCAGTGCCTACCCTTCCGCATCCCGCAAAGGCAAACCGGTATCGTGTCCCTTCTGCAATGCACCGCACCGCATCCGGGCGCTTGAAAAAGCGGTAGGCGGCATGTGCGACACGTGTAAAAGCCCGCTTTTTTTAGCCGAAGATGTCCGGAAGCCGGGGGGCGGAAGGATATGCGAGCGAGTCCGAAAAACCGAAAGCGTCTGGTTCTATGTGTACTGGCCGGGCAACAGGCTGCCAGGCAGACTTTTCGACATTTCACCAACCGGTATGCGGCTGGAATCGGAATATGGACTGCATCCAGGGCAGATCATAAAGATCGACGGGGTACGTTTCAAGGCGGTGGGAGAAGTGGTTCACAGTCAGACGGGGAAAAACGAAATTACCAGCAGCGGCATCCGTTTTTTGTCCGTGAATTTTTTTTCTTCCCGGGGTAATTTTCTGGATGCCCGGGTATGAGCCTGAACCTAACCCAAGGGCACTCTTTAACCGTTCCTTTTGACTGACCGGCTAATTTGTGCCCGAACGAAACCAGGATTTTTCGTCCAAGGTCAAGGACGGTGAAATTTTTAACCGGGCTCCCGCTCCTCATCCTCCGGCGTTTCCTGCGCCGTCTTCGAAACGCCGGCCAGCCTTGTCCGATCCTTCAAAGATGCATAGAGTTCCTGCAAGCCGACCTTCTCTACCTTGAAGCGCTCGTGTTCCTCTCCCTCGAGGGTTCGGCCCGGAGGGGTTCTTACGGTGGATGGATTGACATGCCGGCCCCTATGGAGAACCTCGTAGTGAAGGTGCGGGCCGGTTGCCTCGCCCGTGGCCCCGACGTACCCGATGATATCACCCTGCTCCACCCGGGCCCCGCTCCGGATACCGCCGCCATATCGGCTCATGTGAGCATATACCGTGTGATACTCGTTGGGGTGGCGTAGCCGGACATAATGTCCGTAAGCCCCATTCCTACCGGCGTATTCAACGACGCCGGAACCGGCGGCCATGATCGGCGTTCCCGTGGGGGCGGCAAAGTCGAGCCCCCGATGCATCCGGTTGTATCCCCGGATGGGATGACGGCGCATACCATACCCGGAACTGATCCGGGCGCCGTCGATGGGGGTTACCATCAATGTTTTCCGGACGCTCTTTCCGTCGGCATCGTAGAAATCGACCTCGCCGTCCGACGCTTCATACCGGTATATAGGAAGGTTATTTCCCCGCGTATGCAAGGATGCGTAGAGAACCGAGCCGGTCTTGATCACATGCCCGTTTTCATCGTACTTCTCCTCATACATCACCTCGATGGCATCCCCGGGCCGGATATCCCGCTGAAAATCAATGTCAAAGGAGTAGGCGCGGATCATCTGCATCAGCACATCGATCGGCATTTCCGCATCCACGGCCGCCTGGTATAGACTGGATCGGATCTCGGCGGTAGCCGTGGCCGGTCGTGTTTCCAGGTCCAGGCTGAAATTCCGGGCCATCAGCCCAAGGTTCGGGCAATTGACCAATTGCACTTCCCTGTCCGGGCCCAGTATCAGGCGAAACCCCTGAAAAATGGGATCACGCTGCTTACTTCCCCTGTCGAAGGTCAGGGTCAGCTCCTGCCCCTGCCGCAGTTGGCGAGGGTTGAAAACATCCTGAAGGACGTGGATTACCCGGTAGGCTTCGGTCCCGGAAAGACCTGCATTGCGCAGGATATTTCCCAGCGTGTCCCCGGATGAAACGGTAATTGTTTTTTCCTCGAGATGGCCTCCGAACCGAATCGTCCACGGATCCCTTGCGGCCGGATTCTCATGGAAACGAGGCGCTTCATGGCCGGACGCCTTCTCTTTACCGGACGCCTCCTTTTCATGAACCGCCGCTGCAATGGAGGCCGCTATATCGTCTTCCCCCGGCTTCCCGCCGGAAGTACTTTGCGCATTGAGAAGAAAATATCCCGCCGGCAGCAGGAGAACGAAAAATCCTGCGAGCAGCATCAGCGTCAGTATTCGTTTACGGCTGCGGGTGCCTTGCTTTGCCCCTGTTACGTGGGTAGTGAAGTGAGATCGATAATAGTAATTCATTGAATATGCCTGAATAAAAAAAGCGACGATTAGACAAAAAATAATTCCTAACGGTCATTTATAATATAGCTTACACCGCATTTTCAAGGCATATTTTTGGAGGCTTTGCAAAAAGGACTCTATCTGCTCATGCAGCAATTCCTGCAAAACGCTCTCAACCCGTTACACTGTCTTCTTTTTTTGATTACCGATTGATCATTATCGAAACGAGCATGCCTAAACAGCATAATATATCAAAATTACTGTCTATATGATACGATATAAAAACAAAGCCTAAAAAATGACCTTGATCGAAATGATAAGCGATATTATAATAATTCGTAGTTTTACGACATAAACAATTACAGTTGCCGCCATAGCAGGAATTTTCAACTGCACGGCATTATGATAAGCTTGTTTTTTGAATCCGACTTTTTTTACGCATCCAAAAAAAGGACGAACAATGGAAGAAAAGCTGAAATCCGAAACGAGCGACGCCGGCGAATCGCCGGGCGAAGGTTGGTTCCACCTGGACGTACATCCCCAGGTCTTTTTCATTTCCGCCGGGCTGATCCTGTTTTTCGTCATTCTCACCCTGATCTTTCAGCAGCACATGGAAGAAATCTTCCGACAAATGCAAAACGTCATCTCCGATTATGCCGGATGGCTTTTCATCTGGACGGTCAATATCGTACTGGTATTTATTCTGGTGCTGCTTGCCGGCCGGTTCGGCAACATCCGGCTGGGAGGGCCCGATGCACGCCCCGAATTTTCGACTTTGGGCTGGTTCGCCATGCTCTTTTCCGCGGGCATGGGGATCGGACTGCTCTTTTACGGGGTGGCGGAACCCATGTTCCATTATGTCGCCAACCCGCACGTGACGGAAGGAACCGTCGAATCGGCCCGGATGGCCATGGATATCACCTTTCTCCACTGGGGCCTGCACCCCTGGGCGATCTATTCCCTGGTCGCCCTGTCGCTGGCCTTTTTTTCCTTCAATCAAGGGCTTCCGCTATCCATCCGGACTGCATTCTATCCACTGTTCGGGGACCGGATTTATGGATGGACCGGTCATGTGATCGACATTCTGGCTACCGTGGCGACCCTGTTCGGTGTGGCGACATCCCTCGGCCTGGGCGTTCAGCAGGTCAATGCAGGCCTTGATCATCTCCTGGGGATCGGGCAGTCGCCGACCATTCAGGTGGCATTGATCGGCGGCATCACCCTGATCGCGACATGGTCGGTGGTCAAGGGACTGGACAAGGGCATCCGCCGGCTCAGTGAAATCAACATTTCCATTGCCGGCCTGCTCGCCCTTTTCGTGCTGCTGGTCGGCCCCACCCTGTTTATCCTGAACGCGCTGCTGGAAAATATCGGCTACTACTTCCAGTACCTGCCCATGCTCTCCACGTGGAACGAAACCTACGAGCGGACCGAGTGGCAGCATGGATGGACGATCTTCTACTGGTCGTGGTGGATCGCATGGTCGCCGTTCGTAGGCATGTTCATCGCCCGTGTCTCCCACGGCCGGACCATCCGCCAGTTCGTCGCGGGCGTGCTGCTGGTGCCGACGTTTATCACGTTTCTCTGGATCACCATTTTCGGCAACACGGCCCTTTTTATCGAGATGTTCGGGGCCGGCGGCATCTCCCAGGCAGTGCAGGAAAACATTCCTGTCTCCCTGTTCATCCTGCTGGGGAACTTCCCCCTGGCTTCCTTTACATCAAGCCTTGCCATTATCGTCATCGTCACCTTTTTCGTCACCTCGTCAGACTCCGGCTCCATGGTCATCGACATCATCACTTCCGGGGGAAATCCCAACCCCCCGGTGCTCTCGAGACTGTTCTGGGCGATCATGGAAGGGTTGGTCGCAGCGGTTCTTCTGATCGGCGGCGGACTTGTCGCTCTCCAGACAGCGACCATCACCACGGGGCTGCCCTTTGCATTGATTATTCTGGGGATGTGCTTTTCCCTCTACAAGGGACTTTCCGAATATGCCGCCCCGACGGAATTCACCATCGGTGAACGGCCCGCAACCGAATTCAAGATCCGGACCAAGCCGGTGCTGGACAAAACGTTCGGCCGGCGGCGCCTGTGGTAGGTAAGCCATACGGAAAGGAATCGTTTGCAAGGATTATCAAGGAGGAATCCGCCATGACCAAAAATTTTCGCTTCATATATAAAACGTATGCACTTGCGGTCTGCCTGCTGATGCTCTTTGCAGCCGTCCCACCCGGCACCCTGCGCGCCGAACCGGATCGTCCCGTCCGAATCGCCTACACGGACTGGGCGGACTCGGTGGCAAACGCCAACATCGTCCGGGCCGTCCTCCAGGAGAAAATGGGTATCCGCTGCAACCTGGTCATGATGGGCCCGGATGAAATGTGGGAAGCCGTGGCCACCGGCGAGGTGGACGCCATGGTTTCGGCCTGGCTCCCGGATACCCATGCCCACTACAAGGAGGCCTTCGGGGATCGCGTGGTCGACCTGGGACCCAACGTGACCGGCGCGCGCACCGGACTCGTGGTCCCCGATGTGCGGCTGAGCCGGCTGGCTGCCGGCGCCGGCATCCGGCAATCCTATATCACCATCGACTCCATCGTTGAAATCAAGGATCATGCCGACAAATTCAACCGGCGCATCATCGGCATCGAGCCGGAAGCCGGCATCATGCGCCAGGCATCCGAGGCGATGGCGATCTATGAACTGGAAGAGGACTTCGAGCTGGTCCAGGGCAGGGAATCCGAGATGATCGATTCGCTTGCCATGGCCATACGCCACCAGCGGTGGGTCGTTGTCACCGGCTGGGTCCCCCACTGGAGTTTTGCCAAATGGAACCTCAAGTTCCTGGAAGACCCCGAAAACGTCTTCGGCGAGCCGGGGTATATCCACACCCTTGCCCGGGAAGGCTTGAAGGAAAAACATCCGGACGTCTACCGGGTTTTGGACAACTTCTACTGGGAACCCGAAGACATCGGCCAGGTCATGCTCTGGATCGAGGAAGACAGGGGGCGCTTTCCCTATGACAAGGCACTCCGGTGGATCCGCGCCAACCCTGAAACGGTCCGGAGTTGGACAGGCCAATAACCCGGCCCCGAAACCGTCAATACTTAAAACAAATAGGAACTTAAATATGCTCCAGGACATATACATCCAGTACAGGGGGGCCTGCATGATGCTGTTCCAGAAAGACGGAACCGAGCTGTCCTTCAGGGGAACGGCTTTTTTGGCTCATCCGGATGGATACCTGATCACGGCCGCACACCTGATAACAGGCAGCATGGAACTGATGGTCGCCCCCCTGACAAAAACCGAAGATTTCGCGCCGGTCCGCACCGAAACCGTCGCTCCGTACCCGGTGGATATACGACTGTTTGACCAGGACCGGGACCTGGCCCTTCTGAAGTTCCGGGATGAAATCGAGTTGTCCATGCCCCACCACATCATCGGCTCGCCAGACCAGGTACCCGTCGGCAACTCGGTGGCATGCCTTGGATTCCCGTTCGGCTATTACAATATTTACAACCCGTTGATCAAACAGGCGGTCATATCCGCCAAGATCCTTTCCGCAAATAAAACCAAGATCTTTCTTTTCGACAGCCTGGTTCATGACGGCAACCACGGCGGCCCCCTGATCAATATTTACGACGGTCGGGTCATCGGCGTGGTGGGGGGCCGCTTTGAACTCCAGGAAATCCTCGAGCGGTATTTCGGAAAGACATCTGAAATTCCTATCAAAACGGACGTTTCCTATGCGGTTTCCATCGAACACGCCGTTGAGCTCATGGAAAAAGAAGAGTTGACAGTGATCTGATCATCCGGCTAGGATACGCGGGAAAAGAATCCGCGGCTTTGTTGTCCAGAGGGGCCGCATGAAACAGACACGGATGCTTCAAAGCGAAACCGACGAAAAGGAACCCGGATGGAAACACCCCAACGCAATCTTGCCCTGGATCTTGTCCGCACCACCGAAGCCGCAGCCCTGGCATCCGCCCGGTGGCTGGGCAAAGGCGAAAAAAAAGCAGGCGACGAGGCCGCGGTTTCCGCGATGCGGCTTTCCTTCAAAGCCCTGGATCTCGACGGAACCGTGATTATCGGCGAGGGAGAAAAAGACAACGCGCCCATGCTTTACAAAGGTGAAAAACTGGGCACAGCAAGCGGTCCGAAGGTCGACGTGGCCGTCGACCCGGTGGAAGGAACCAACCTGCTGGCCTACGGCCGGCCCAACGCCATATCCGTGGTGGGAGCAGCACCATCCGGATCGATGTTCGACCCGGGCCCCAGCTATTATATGAAAAAACTGGTGGTGGGCCCGGAAGCGAAACACGCCGTCGACCTGGATGCCCCGGTCGGGGACAACCTGAAAACCATCGCGGCGGCACTCGGCAAAGAAGTTGGGGACCTTGTGGTATTCGTGCTGGATAAGCCCCGCCATGAGCAGCTTGTTGCAGAAATCCGGAAGGCAGGCGCACGCATCCAGCTTCACACGGACGGAGACGTGGCGGGTGCCCTCATGGCGGTGGACCCGGACAGCGAAGTCGACGTAATGATGGGAACCGGAGGCACGCCGGAGGGGGTTTTGGCTGCATGCGCCATCAGGGCTTTGGGCGGTGAGATGCTGTGCCGGCTGGACCCCCAGAAGGAAAATGAAAAAAAGGCCCTTGCCGAATCAGGCGTGGACCTGAAGCGGGTCTTGAACGTGAATGCCCTGGTGGCCAACGACGACGTTTTTTTTGCCGCAACCGGCATCTCCGGCGGGGCGTTTCTGGAAGGGGTCAAATATACCGGAAAAGGCGCAAGTACGCATTCCCTGGTCATCCGCGGCAAGACCGGGACCTCCCGCTATATCGAGTCCCGCCACAACTGGGACAAGCTCATGCGTTTTTCCGCAGTCAAATACGATTGACCAGAGCCCCGGCCGGCGCCTCACTGGTTGCCGAACCCGTTGTAGAGCCCGCAGTCGGGGCATCGCCAGGTGATGCCGTTGCAGGACATCCCCCACATGTTCTCATGCATGCAGCCCTGGCACAGGGCAAAGCCGCATCGGCATGTCCAGGAAAAAAAGCTGAGGGCTTTACATCCGTGGCATTCGCGGTTTCCCGCGCGGCTTTTGCGGCGGCGCCGGTATCGTTTCGGAATTATTTGAGCACTGCTTCGGTTCATGGATTTTCCATACTTATTGCGTCGGTCGTTATTACCACCGGATTCCGAAAAACGCCCGGGCGTTTCCGGCCAGCAGCTGCCCTAATAATTGCGGATTGGTGTAGTTTTTGCCGATGATTTTGAGCTCCCTGTCCCAGGCATAGGGTATGTTGGGGAAATCCGATCCGTACATGACCCGGTCCGCTCTCAGTTCATCCAGCCGGAACGGCGGGGAAACCGGGAAATACCCGGCAATGGCCATGGCCGTGTCGAGCCACAGGGTATCGTATTTTTCCAAAAGATTTTGGTACTGCTCAAACTCGTCGACGCCCAGGTGAGGAACGCAGACTTTGAGACGCGGATATGCCGCAAGGACGTTTTCGAGCTTGCGGGCACTGCAAAGAAGATAGGGATCGCATTTGTAGGCGGGGCTTTTGGGCTCCCGGCCGACGTGCATTACCAGGGGACGGTTTTCCGCCTGGCAGATTCCGTAAACGACCGCCATTTCCGGGCTGTCCATGTCAAAGCACTGCACATGGGCATGGAGCTTGACGCCTGAAAGCCCCGCTTCGAATGCTTTTTTAAGAATCGACTCCGCGTCCGGCTCACCGGGAAACACCGTGGCCATACCGGTAACCCGGCCGGGGTATGCCCGGCACAGGCCGGCCATGTACCCATTGAGATCTTCCGCGATCCCCGGCTTGTGGGCATATTGGAATGCCACCACGTGCTGTACGCCCCTTTCCAGAAGAAAGGAGAGAATGGCGTCGGAATCCAGTCGGTAGCGTATTGGCCAGGCATGCCGGTCAAACCAGTCCCATATGGCCGAAAACAAGCCTTCGGGAAAAACATGGACGTGGGAGTCCACCACGGGCGGCAGGCCGTCCGGAACAAAGCTTCCCTCGGGGTCGTCCAATGCGCCCAGCATCATTGATTCCATTGTTTTTTTCCATAAATCGGTTATGTTAGTGTCCGAACGAAAACCAGGATTCTTCGTCAAAGTCAAGGACGGCGAAAATTTTAACCGCAGGAATTACAAACAGTACATCACCTTTCACGCAATATGGATGGATTGCCATGCAATCGACTGCCCGGATTCTTCTCGCAGCAGCCCTGCTGCTCATCACCATGGGTGGCGATCTCTGCGCTTCGGATACGTCTCCGGAACAGGCCGCGGAACCGCCCTTTGTCGAACATGACGCGCTTTTTGACCTCTACCAGCCCTATATAGAAAATATCTCCGGCTACAAGCCGGTCTACTTTCTGGCAGGCACCCGGCCCGAGAATACCAAGTTTCAGTTCAGCTTGAAATACCGGTTTGTCAATCCGGAAATGCCCCTGGCGCAAAAGCTTCCATGGATGCGGGGGTTCCATTTCTCCTACACCCAAACATCTTTCTGGGATCTCGGAGGAGACTCAAAACCTTTCGAAGACACCAGCTACAAGCCGGAAGTCTTTTTCCTGTCGCA
>SLPT01000100.1 GCA_007131845.1 Desulfobacteraceae bacterium
CAGGGCCGCAGCCGCCGTGTTTTCAAGATTGTGCCGTCCGGCAAGCGGCACCCGGTTCGCCGGAATCACAAACGAATCCGTGCCGGGAAAACCGATACGGATTTCCGTATCACTCACCACCGCAGAGCAGGGCCCGGAATCCATATCGCTGAAGGTGCACAGTCTGCTTTTCACTTTTTCGGCCGCACGCATCACGGTTTTATCAGCTGCATTGACAACGGCCGTATCGGATAAAAGCTGGTTTGCAAACATCCTTGCCTTGGATGCGGCATACGCCCCGAAATCCGGATACCGGTCCAGGTGGTCCGGGGTAATGTTCAGCAGCACACCCACGGCCGGCCGGAAATACACGATGGTGTCGAGCTGGAAGGAGCTCACCTCGATCACCACCACGTCGGCCGGCTTTTTTTCGGCAACGTACTCGATAAGCGGCCGGCCAAGATTTCCGCCCAAAAATATGCTCATACCCGAATATTCCAGCATCCGTCCCACCAGCCGGGTGACGGTCGATTTGCCGTTGGTGCCGGTGATCGCCACAATGGGCTCGTCCACGAAGCGGGATGCCAGCTCGATCTCGCCGATCACCGGAATCCCCGCCCGTTCCGCCCGCTCCAGGACGCCCAGGGTGTGGGGAACGCCGGGGGAGAGCACGATCCAATCGGCCGATTCCACGATTTTTTCGTCATGAGCGCCCAGTTGCATCGACACCGGGAGCTTTGCGGTTCTTTCCGCGGGCTTTCCAACCATGTGGGCGGGTCGGCTGTCTGTTACGGAAACCCGGGCGCCACGGTCCAGCAGGAAACGGACGAGCGACTCCCCCGTCCTTCCCAGGCCAAAGACCACTATGTGCATCCCTTTGAATTCCATAACTACCTCGTCCTTGCTGCCAAAACTTCGGCCCTACCGAAGCTTCAGGGTTGAAAACGAAATCAGCGCCAACAGGATGGCGATGATCCAGAAACGAATAATCACCTTGGATTCCGCCCAACCCTTCAACTCGAAATGATGATGAAGCGGCGCCATCCGGAAGATACGTTTTCCGCCCGTGAACTTGAAGTATCCCACCTGGATGATCACGGAGAGCGCTTCGAGGACGAACACGCCGCCCACGATGATCAGCAGGATCTCCTGCTTGGTGATAATGGCTACCGTGCCCAGAACCGCCCCCAACGGAAGGGATCCCACGTCTCCCATGAATATCTGCGCCGGGTGGGCGTTGAACCACAAAAACCCCAGTCCCGCGCCGGCCAGGGCGCCGCAGAATATCGTCAGCTCTCCGGAGCCCTCCACATAATTGATCTGCAGGTACTGGGCAATCTGCGAATGCCCGGCCACGTATGCAAAGAGCATGTAGGTTCCCGCCGCAATAATCAAAGGGCCGATGGCCAGCCCGTCGAGTCCGTCCGTAAGGTTGACCGCATTGGAAGCCCCCACGATGATAACCACCGCGAACACCAGGTAGAAAATGCCAAGGTCCGGTGAGAACGCCTTGACGAACGGAATGGTGATCCGGCTCGAAAAATCCGGGTAGTAATAGAGCATGACCGCTGCGGCCGCCGCAATGGCCACCTGCATCGAAAACTTGGACCATGCCCGCAGCCCCCGGTTCCGCTTGAGGATCAGCTTGAGATAGTCATCGGCGAACCCGATGGCGAAAAACCCGGCCATCACGAACATCACCACCCACGTGTAATAGCTTTTCAGGTCGATCCAGAACAATGTTGCCGCAGCCACAGACCCGACAATGAGCACGCCCCCCATGGTGGGGGTGCCTGCCTTGTCCCGGTGGGAGGCGGGCCCCAGTCGCCGGATGTATTGCCCGATCTGCTTTTCCCGCATGAAGCGAATCACCAGGGGCCCGGCGGCAAAGCAGATCAGAAACGCGCTCAGCCCGGCGATGATCGTCCGGAACGTGATATACCGAAACACATTGAAGGCCGATACGTGTTCATGCAGGCTGTAGAGCAGATGATAAAGCATATTGGTTTATCCCCGGTCTTCTTGCGTTTCGGAAACCGGCATCCGCACGATGGCGTCTTTGGTCATCCACCGGACAATCTCCTCCATGCCGGTGGACCGGGAGCCCTTTACAAGCACCCAGTCCCCCTGTTCGAGCCATCCGGACAGGTCCCGGACAATATCCGTTTTAGAGCCTACGAAAATGTCGCTGCCTCCCATGCCCGCATCCCTGGCTCCCCCGGCCACCTGCGCGGCAAAAGATCCGTTCAGGTAGAGCCGGTCTATACCGGCCGATCCGGCAATGCGCCCGATGCGCTCATGATAGTACTTTGACGCATCGCCCAGCTCCAGCATGTCTCCTGCCACCAGGATGCCCCGCTTCTTTCCGGAAAGGCCTGAAAGCGAACTAATGGCGGCCTCCATGGACATGGGATTCGCGTTGTAGGTATCGTCGATGATGTATATGCCGCCGGGCGTCTCGTATATCAGCATCCGGCCCTCCACCGGGTGGAAGCTCTCCAGACCGCTTTTTATCTCTTCCGCCCCGATGCCCAATTGATGAGCCGCGGCAGCCGCCGCAAGCGCGTTTTGAACCATAAATTCACCGTATACGTTTAGATCGATTTCCACCCGCGCGCCGGGCATCAACAGGGTAAAGGAAACCTTGTCGTTTTTCCGGGTGATCCCTTCGGCCCGGATATCCGCGTCCC
>SLPT01000021.1 GCA_007131845.1 Desulfobacteraceae bacterium
AAAAACATGTACGGCGACGGATTGACGTATCGCTGCGCCCGGTAGAGGGCCACCGGATCGTCGGGCGCAGGGGCCGTAAACGGCTGGGAGATCACGGCCTGGATCACATCCCCGGCCAGGATGTGCGATTTGACGGTCTCCACGTGTTGATGGAAAACTCCGGCATCGATTACCGGCGCAAGGGCTTCTTTACCGCCAGAAGCAGCACCGGCAGGAGACAGTTTTCTTTTGCCTTTGAGCGATGAGGCGAGCTTTTCCTCCATTGCATCAAGCCGGTTTTTTCCTTTATCAAAACACGCAGCCGCCCCGAGCCCGTCGTTTTTGTACATCAGCGCCACCAGCATGAGCGTGTTGCGGATGTTGTCGAATATCATCATCTCTTCCGGAACCATGAAGCTGGCCAGGGGCCGGTCATCGGGAAGCCGGTTGTCGATGGCCTCGAAAAAGGACACGGTCTCGTAGGTGAGATATCCCACCAGCCCGCCCCAGAAGCGGGGCAGTTCGGGGATGACCGCCGGGTGGTATTCTTCCATGAGGTGCCGCAGCGTGCGCAAAGGATCCCCGCCGTGATCGATGCTGCGGGTCCGGCCGTTTTCTTCGATTTCCACGCTGTTTGCATAGACCCGGACCAAGGCTCGCGCGGAGGTTCCCAGAAAACTGTAGGTTCCCCATCTCTCGCCGCCTTCCACGCTTTCCAGCAGAAAGATCGGGCCGGCGCCTTCGTAAATTTTCTGCAGCACCGATACCGGGGTCTCCATGTCCGCAAGGATCTCGCGGCATACCGGGATCACGTCATGGTTTTGGTAGAATTGTGCAAACCCGTTTTCATCCGGAAAGTCTCGCAGTCGCATTGCAACTCCTTTGCAGTAAAATCATACGGCAACAAAAAAGGCCGGGGGGATATCCCCACGGCCTTGATGTTTCTGTGTTTCTCTATGAATCTGAAAACCGTGGGGGGCCCCTCCGGGCTGCCACGGTAATTTCAGCCTTACGCTGGTGTCCGACGGCAGACCCGTTTATCGGTCCGCCACCACCAGTTTCTTCGTATCCGGTTGTCCGGTTGTGCGTATGGCTGAGTCATGCTTTATTGATCCTTAAAAGCTACACCATGTATTTCTGTAAACCTTGCTTTCCCAATAAACGGTTTCATCACGCTTTGTCAAGCGTTTTTTCAATTCATCGTTTTTTCAATTCATCCAGGATTCGACGGCCTCGATAAACCGATCGAAATCGTGTCGGCCTTTTGCCAGGTTTTCAATCAGGCGGGTGTCGTCAATGGTCCAGTATCTGTGAACAAGGCTATTTCTGAAATCGAAAAAGGGCTTCAAACGCCTGAAAAGATCTTCATCGATGAGTCCGCTGTCATAGGCCTTCAAGATTGCGTCAATATAGCCGGATACCGCCAGGCCCATGTCTTTTGCAAGAATATGCTGGATCGTATTGGACATGGCCTCGGCAATTTCGATCAACAGGTACTTGGCTGCCTTCAATTCCAGGGAATCAGGTGTCAAATGGTTGTTTTCGATCAGATTGTTCAGCTCGAGGCTGTTTTTCCTGATCAGGGTAAGATATCTCCTGACGCGGACCGGGTCTGCTTTCACGCCAGCACCTCCCGGAACAGGCCTGTGCATTCCCGGTACCGGCTGCCGTAGGTTTCCAGAAAATCGGCGCGAAGATCGGGATTGTTGTCTACAAGCACCAGGTTGGCGCCAAGCACATTTTCAAGGTACAGCAGGGCGAAGAGATCGCCATTTTCGGCAAGGCCGTTCAGGACACGGATGTCAAAATAATCGGGCGGGAGTCCTGTTTTTCTGTGCAGGGCAATTTTGATATCCGCAGAAAGGCTAAACACATCGGTCGGTTCTGTGGTATAGACGGCAATATCGATGTCATTTGCTTCCTCCCGGCAGCCGGCCGAACCGTACAGGTAGGCGAAAACAATCCTGTCATCCGCAGCCAGGGTCTCCCTGACGGCATCGAATAGTTCTTTGTCCATGCGGACCATTGAATGGTTCATATCGGCTTTGCAGCCCCATATTTGCGATGCATTTCACGAGGGCAGTACGGACTGCCCGAAATTAGACGGATTTTTATTGCAAATCCATACACATGCTCAATATACCGTTCACGGCTCCCCGGGTCAAGCAGGATGATCCTTTTGCCCATTTACTTATGAACACACCTCTTTTCGGCGGTGTTAAGTTTTAAGTGATTAAGTGTTAAGTAAAATCAAGAAGTTATTTTTTTACTATTTATTGGTTATAGAGGCTTTCGGACTTTTTACGGTGCAATCAAATTTGAGCCGGACGCGGAGAATGGCGAAAAAGTCGGTTTTCATTCAGGCATTATACAGGGAATTCTTGTAAATCGCATCGTCTGTTGCGTTTGCAAAAGCTGACCCCTGGAAGTATATTTACATTATAGCTGAGCTTTGGTAGATTTTTCTATACTGGCTGTATTCCTGCCTCTTGTTCTTCGTATATTGTTGCTGAAACATTGATAAGCCGGTAAAAAGTTTGTTTTACCGCCAACGTTAAGTTTTAAGTATTAGGTAAAATCAAGGAGTTATTTTTTTGTTATTTGTCGGTTACAGAAGCTTCCGAACTTTTAACGGTACAATCAAACATTGATGCACTCGTTAAAGGTGATCCGACGGGTTTGTAAAAAA
>SLPT01000127.1 GCA_007131845.1 Desulfobacteraceae bacterium
GAAATAACATATTCCTGCGACGTTTCGGTGGTGATCATGGTGCGGAAAAAATCAGACGGGATCAGCGTGGACAAGCTGATTGCCATATTCCGGAAGATAGGGGGTAAGCGGCCCGAACCCCGGGAAGCCGATTATTCCCGCTGGAATCAGACGGAAGAGGAATACCAGCAGGAACAGGCCAGGTGGGAGGAATCGGTCCGCCGGAAAAAAAAGCAAAGCAAACCTGACCGGAACAGCAGCAGATAGGTTGGCCAGTCCGGAATCTATTTAAAGGCCGTTTGAGCGCGTTTTTTAAGGGGATACGGCAACCCGTGTTATCTTTTTTTGGGCGAGATCGTCTTATTCTCCATAGGTGTACATTGTTTACTTTTGTAAAGAATGTTATAAAATTTTATTGACAGAAAAACGTTGTTCTGGTTATTATACGTAATTATGAAGGCCTGATTTTTGGTACTACAGGATGGCACTTATGAGATAAGAGTGTATTATACGTTTTCTTATGTTGCTGTCCCGGACTTTTCTCAGTAGCTGATCGCTGTTTTGGTTAAGATTATGTGTTTTTAAATGGTGCGTCCAGCTTCCCGGTCGCTTGTATACGATATTTAACATGATAGTCAATTGTGTACTGATGTTTGATATAAGTGAATTGCGCATTTTTCCGGGACATATGGATCATCATAACCTGCCATCCGCGTTGATTCTGCAGTTAAAATCGACGCGGACGGTTATTTGAAGGGCCCCGATTGTCCGGGGGCATATTTGTGAATCACTAAAACAGGGGGGTATTACATGAAAAAAGGTCTTTTTTTTGGGTTTCTGGCAGCCATACTGATGTTCGGGATGAATCCGGGGGGTGCCGAAGCCCGTGTGTTCACCTCCATTGGTGGAGGACCGACGGGCGGTACGTTTAATTATTTTGCCAACGGGTTCGCAACCTATGTTCCCCGCGTTGAAACCGATATCCGGGCATCTGCCGAAGGTTCGGGCGGATCGGTGGAAAATGTGCGCCGGGTAAGCCTCGGGGATTTTGACTTCGGCATTTCATACGCGGTCGATATGGGGCTTGGCGCACAGGGCCGGCTTCCCCAGGATGAACGGAAATATGACAATATCCGAAGCGTTGGATACCTCTACGGTGCACCGGCTCAGTTGGTTGTCTGTAAAAACAGCGACTTCAGAAGTGCAAAAGATCTCAAGGGCAGAAGAGTGGCTGTCGGTAACGCAGGGTCCGGCGCAGCGACCTCGGCGGAACGGTTTTTTCGTCACCTTGGGGTATGGGAAGAGTTCCGGCCCCAGTTTCTTGGCTATTCAGCAGCCGCCTCGGCTTTCCAGGATCGTCAGATCGACGCATTCTGGGTTCTGGTCGGCTATCCCAATGCTTCCGTCATTGAAGCCGCCACCCAGGTTGATGTCCGCCTGATCGATGTGGGAAAGGATGCCGAAGCGTCCGGCTTCTACGAGGCCTATGACTATTCGACAATTCCGATCCCCGCAGGGACGTATCCCGGGATGGATGAAGATGCCATTGTCTTCCAGGACAGCACCTTCCTGTCAGCGCGTGCGGATGTCGACGAGGATGTGGTTTACAGGATGGCAAAAACCATCTGGTCTGATGCGGGAATTGAGCATATGAGGCAGGCTCACTCGGCTGCCCGCGAAATGTCCATCGAGAACAACTTCCAGAATGCCTCCGTGCCGCTGCACAAAGGTGCGGCCAGATTCTGGGAGGAGCAGGGAATTGAAATTCCGGATCATTTGAAACCGATTGATTAATAAAATGATGTTTTATTGAGAGAATAAAAAGAGAGGGGAATGATTTCCCCTCTCTTTTTGTACCCAAAATCCCTGAATAATTGAATTTTAACTGACATCAGCAAACAATGCACTCGTAAAAAGTCGCGATCTGACGGCTTTGTAAAAAGTTCAAGATCAAGGCTTGCGCGATTTCGAAAATGCAGGATGCTTAGCGTACCTGACATTCTGAGGAATCGTGCGTAACGCAGATATTGGACTTTTTACGAAGCCGTCAATAATTATGCGAAGAAGGAGCCAGGAACAATGGCGGAAGAGATCCCTCGCGAAACAGAGGAAAGATTAAAGGAGCTTGAAAAAAAGGAGCAGGCGGTTTCACGGACCCTGGACAAAGGCGTATGGTATGTCATTACATCTGCCCTGGCTGTAATGATGGTGTTTTTTTACCTGTATAATACGGGTGTGTCCCCGTTTGCGGCACAGTATCACAGGGGCATTTACGTGTTGATTACATTTGTTCTGGTTTTTCTTTTCTACCCGGCCACTTCGCAGTCAACAAAGGACCGTCCGACGGTACCGGATATTGCCCTTGCCCTGGTTGCGGCCTTTGTTGTGGGCTACTGGATTCACCAGTTCGAAGCCCTGAACTATCGAATGGGAGCGGAAACACAGACAGATTTTTATATCTCGATTGTCGGTGTGATCATTTCCCTGGAGGTGGCCCGCCGTGTGCTTGGAAATGCACTCCCGCTGGTCGGTGCTGCTTTTCTTCTTTACTGCTACGTGGGGCCATACATGCCCGATGCCATTGCGCACCGGGGGTTTGCCGTAGACCGGATCATGACTCATGTGTATCTGAAGCAGGAAGGTGTTTTCGGAATCATGGCGAGTGTA
>SLPT01000268.1 GCA_007131845.1 Desulfobacteraceae bacterium
ACCAACCCGGCGGTGCGGTAGCTGTGGCCACAAATTCGTCAACCCGAACATGGACTTCGGCTGCGCGGCATACTGCCGGTTTGCCGAGCAGTGCATCGGGGAACTGCCGCCCGAGCTGCTTGCAGAGCGCCAGGAACTGATGAAAGATCGGATCGCGGTCGAGATGAAAAAACACTACCGATCCGATTTTAAAAAAATCGGACATGCCACGCGGGTAGCGCGTCACGCAGAAAAAATCGCGGCAGAGGCCGGCGGCGACCTTCCAATCATCCTGGGGGCGGCATATCTTCACGGAACGATGGAAAACGGCGCAAATGATGCGGCCGATGCCCGAAATATCATGGAAAAAGCCGGTGCAAATGAAAAGATGACCGATGAGGTCGTGGCGATCCTCTCCCGCCTTGGGGCGGATTCGCCGGATGAACCGGCGGACTCCCGGGAAGTGCTCAACTACCAGGTCGTTCATGACGGAAAGCGCATTGCGGAAATCGAGGAATCCATGACCGGTAAATCCGGAACAGGGCAGATCGAACCGGAACGGATTCAGGACATGATCCAAAATCGGCTTTTCACGGATATCGCAAGGCAGCGGGCCCAACAAATACTTTCGGAAGGACAAAAAGGAGAACAGATATGAAAACCACACGAAAAATCCTGAAAATCGATGAAGAACTGTGCGACGGATGCGGCCAGTGCATCGTGGCATGCGCCGAAGGCGCGATCCGGATCGAAGACGGAAAGGCCCGCATCATATCCGACAACCTGTGCGACGGCCTGGGTGCCTGCATCGGGGATTGTCCCACCGGCGCCCTTACAATCGTGGAGAGAGAAGCGGAACCGTTTGACGAAGAAGCCGTTGAGGAGCACCTCAAGAACATGGAACAGCAGGAAACAAAGCCTGTAGCAGGCGAACCCCCGGCATGCGGCTGCCCGTCGATGCAGATGAGGACGTTTGCAGCCGACCCGGCGCCGGCGGATAAGCCGGCTGCGGACGGCGCTTCCGCCCTGACCCACTGGCCGATCAAGATCCGCCTGGTGCCGCCGAAAGCCCCGTTTCTCAAGGGCGCCGACCTTCTGGTGCTTGCAGACTGCGTGGCAGTGGCCTACACCGGGCTGCACCGGGAGCTGCTAAGCGGCAAAGTGGTGATGATGGGATGCCCGAAGTTCGACGATGCCGAGGGGTACATCCTGAAATTCGCTGAAGTGTTTTCCGAAGCGGACATCAACAGCGTCACCGTGGCCTCGATGGAGGTCCCGTGCTGCAGTGGGCTGCCGTGGATCGTAAAAAAGGGGCTGGAGAAATCCGGTCGGTCGGTCCCCTTACACGAAGTCGTCATCGGTGCAAAGGGTGAAGTCCTTTCGGAAGCAGGCCCAGACGCATCCGGTGCCATTCGGAAAAGCGGATAGACGGCCGCAAACCAGCCGAAACCGGGCACAGGGTCACTGCCTGCGCCTGGTTGCGGCTGCGCAGCGCAGGCGGAGAACCTGTATATGCCAGATCAGGCACCGTCTTTGCAACGGTTTACGGGTCAATCATCCTCAAGGGGCGGCAACACTGAAAGGACCGGGCAGCTTGAACGCCGGATCACACGGTCGGTTGTCGATCCCACCAGCAGTTCCTCCACCTTGCCGTGCCCGCGCACGCCCAGCGCAATCAGATCGATATCTTTCTCCTGTGCATAGCGAATGAGTTCGGCATACGGTTTGCCTACGAGTATCCCGGCATTGACTTCGCACCAGTTGAACGCCTCGGTGGGGACCAGTTCCAGAAGCCGTTCCCGGAGAGAGTCATGGATATCTTTGGGAAGCGGGTCGCCAGAAGCACCCGGAAACTTGAGAAATTCCCGGTACGCCGTGGGTTCCACGACATGGACGATATGGAGGTTTGACTCGAATTCCTGTGCGATGCTCAGGCTGGTCCGGAACGCTTCCTCCGAATCCCTGGAAAAATCATATGCCACGAGAATATTTTGAAAGGGGAAACGCGGCAGAGGACGGTGCTCGTCCCCGGGAACTTCCCCGCGCAGAACCAGCAGGGGGCACGGCAGAATCCGCATGAGACGCTCCGTGACGGAACCCAGGAAAAATCGTTTGAACCCTGAACGGCCATGCGTTGCCGCCACGACCAGATCGATCGCCTTTTCAGCGACGATTCGCGGGATTTCCTCCGTGGTATGGCCGATGGCGATCATCGGCTCCCATTCGATATCCGCGTTTTTCATCTGATTTTCCATCTCGTTTCTGGCGAAATCGACAAAATACTGCTGGTGGGCGATGGGGTCGAATACCGCCTCGCCGTAGACGGATATGGCGGGAAGGTCGACGATATGACAGACGGATAGCCTTGCGCTTAGCTTCCTGGCCATTTCGATTCCGTAGGGCACGACAGTCCTCGAAACATCAGAAAAATCGGTTGCGCATAAAATGCGTTCCAGGGGTTTTCTCATGATACAGGGCTCCTTGGCTTGAGGTGGGCATTTACGGATCCTTATCTGAATAGTGGCTGAACGAAAAACCGTCTTTTTCGCCAATTTCTGCGTCCGGCTCAAATTTTAATCCTCAAAATACGCCAAGTATTCCTGCGGTTAAAATTTTCGCCGTCCTTGACCTTGGCGAAAAATCCTGGTTTTCGTTCGGCCACTA
>SLPT01000274.1 GCA_007131845.1 Desulfobacteraceae bacterium
AGAGCCGCAGGTCGAACTCAATCATTTCATCGGCAAATTTCTGCCGCCACGGGTGAAGCTCCCGGCGCAACTCGGAGACTACGCCGGTTTCGCCTGCAATTTCAGATACTATCTCCGATATGGCCGCCACCAGTACTTTTTGCGGTGCGTCGCCCGTAAAACTCACTTTACCGCCTGCATATTGAAATTCGGCTGCAAACGGATCAAGAAAGTCATACTCGTCCACCTTTTCAACAAATTTCCGGCTCAGGAGCGTTTCAAAGTCATGCCGGATCTTCCGGTTATTCCGTATCACCTGTTCAAGGGTGCCCAGTAGCTCTTCTATCATTGCCAGAATGCGCCTGTCATTCTTTTCGGCAGATTTACGATTTTCTTGAGACCCTTCCGCCGCTGAAACCTTTTTTTTCTGTTTGGTTTTCGGCGGTGTCTTCGGTGTTGCGGGAGAAGTATTTTCCATAGTATCAAGAAAAATCCGCGAAACGCTGAATTCCCCGCCATACGCTCTTGAGCGGTTGATCAACTCTTCCCGAAATGCCCCGGACCGGTCGATATTGCCGGAATCTTCCGCAGACAATCCGCCAATCGTCTCTCCGTTGAAAAAAAAGAGAAGCCCGCCTTTAAAATCCCCCTTTAGCTGGGCATCGATGTAACCGGTGAGCTTTTCCCCCTCCATCTTGCTGAGAAGGCCTTCAAGGTCCGTAAATTCCGTTGTGAGCGCGTCATAGAGGACTTCCGAATTGGAGAGATTGGCCCAGTAATAGAGCCGGTCCGTACGGATACCGAAAACCGATACAACGAAATTACTGGTGGAAGTCATCCGCATAATCTGCTCGATGGCGGCCCTCCCGCTGATCACGCCTTTCTTATCCTCTAAGCAACCATTGACAATCTGATATTCATCGAAAAAAAGGGCGCATTGAATCGAAGAAGACTCGAAATGGACGACACCTGATCCCAATGCTCCCTGATAGTGCTCGACCAGCTTGTTGATATTCAGATAGTAGCTGTTGAGGTTCCTGATCGCCGGCTTTTCTTTGGGAATAATAATCATTTCGGTTTTACCTCGACAAAAAACCTGATTTGCGAAACAAGTGACGCGGATATACGCAACAATTCGCATCCGGGTCCATTAAGGTATTTCTTCAAATGAAAAACAAGCAATACCGCTCCCGCAGGAACGGCATTGCTTGTTTCCATAAAAAAACAGCCCCGTCAAAGCCGTATTACCGGCGGCGTCGCCTGAGCCGTTCTATGGAAAACCGCAGACTGTCCTGCATCCGGGAAATCGCATCGGCAAGGCTGCCGATCTCGTCCCTGGAACGAATATCGATTTCCGCCTCCATGTCTCCGACGCTGATCCGGTCCGCGACATCGGTCAGGTACTGGATTTTCCGGGTGAGCCGGTAGCCGTAAATGATAATGCAAAGACCGATAATCACGATGGCGGCAATGAAAATACTGATGTTCACGTAGAAGGTCTGCATGGCCATCTCTTCCGCATCGCTCCTGAGACCTTCGGTTCTCTGCTCGAATTCTTCGATGTTGGAGGTGGCCATAATGATAAAAGGCGAGCCCTCAATCTCAATGGGAGTGACCGCCATGAATTTTTCCCGGACGACGCCGTCGGGATCGAGCCAGTGGTACTGTCCCGTAACTTCATTGCCGCCTTCCGCGCTTGTGAGAAGCTCCCAGAAAGGATCAAAATGCGGCCCGATCGATGCGCGGACACCGTCCATATCATCCACGCCGATAACATTCGGGTTCGGATGGGCCCATATCGTCCAGTCCCTGCCTGCCTCGGGCTCCTGAATAAGCGTGGTGTATCCTGTCTCACCGACCGCCTGCACGGCAATGCGGCTGAAAACGGGATCGAAAGCGAAATCCTCCCGTTCCAGCTCCGGATTGGCTCTCAGGTAAATTTCCGACTGCAGGGCAACGTCCCGGGCCTTTTCCAACAGAAATTCCTCACCCGCTTCGGCTACCAGCTGGGTACTTTCATCGGTGATCTCATCGACGAGGAGTTGTAGCTGCCACTGGGTAAAACCGCCGGATACGGCAATCAGGATAATGGGAATCAAGAAGAACAGCAGAAACATTTTTCCGCGAAGGCCGATCAAGCCCTTTCTCCTGCCCGATCCGGTGATCTTCCGGGACGAGGGGGCAGCTTTCGGTTCTTCCGGGATATCTGATGCGGGTTGCTGCGGGGTCGCCGTACCAACACTTCCCGGCTGGGAAGCCTCCCCGGGATCCGGGATGAACTCCCTGGTGGGCGAGTCGGTGGAAGCGGATGTCGTATCGATGAGGTTCGACAGGTTCGTCACATGGTTACATTCGCCACACCGGACCTTGACGTTCTTGTTGCGCAACGACTCGATCTTGCCGGGGTCCACATGGTATATTTTCCCGCATTCCTCGCAAATCACCGTCATGAGTCACTCCTCCTTGATGAAAAAATAGTTGGCTTCATCCGGGCAATGCCGCCTTTCTATGTGTAATCGGAACTATTGACTGTATTCGCCGGACCACCCCCGGCAAATACGGATCAGGATTTGATCTCTCTTAGTTTTTTTACCATTGCCTGCTGAAAGGCTACCTTCCTTTCTTCGCGCAGTACCTGACGGGCCAGAACATCCACCAGTTCGG
>SLPT01000370.1 GCA_007131845.1 Desulfobacteraceae bacterium
CTTTCCGGGGAAAAGGTTTGTTGTCCGGGGCGATGGGGCATGCCACGGAACACGTTGCACATTGATAGCACTTCTTGAGCGTCTCGCCACCCAGGGCGCGTATATCCTTTACAAATTCAACATCCGGTTGAACCAGGAATCTTTCAGACATGTTAAACCTCCTGAACAGGCTATTTGCCGTATTGATAACCATCTCCATGCGGGCGTATCCGCATGGATACGGTTCCGGACGGGCGGATTCAACCCATCCGGAACCGCGGCCTGTTTATTTATTAGAAACCCTTGAACGGATTGGGTCCGAGCGCTTCGATTTCCTCTACGAATTTGTTGATAATCTCGGGGATCCGGTCGTAGTCGTCAATGGCCACCTCGTGCTGGGCGACCCGCTCCTCCTCCAGAGCAAGTGAGGAAAGCGCCTCCCCAATTTTCTTCATCCGGATAGAGGCCAGCTCGCTTCCCTTGACGAAATGGCACTGGTAGTCATCCCCGTGCTTGCAGCCCAAAAGGAAAACGCCGTCCATTCCCTGGGAAAGGGCGTCCTTGATCCAGATCACGTTGACCGAACCGAGGCACCGAACCGGTATCAGCCGGACGTCCGCAGAAAAAGAGCGACGCTGGAGGCCCAGGATATCCAGTGCCGGGTATGCGTCGTTTTCGCAGACAAGACCCAGGATCCGCATCGGCGGCTCGTCGTAGTCGTCCTCGGACGGAACCTGGACAGCCTTGACCTGGGACCCGATAGTGTCGATCGAGTAATCGGCGAAGTTGACGATACGCTCCGGACAGGCGCCCATGCATGTACCGCAGCGCCGGCAGCGCGCGGGGTTCGGCTTGGGCGTACCCTTTTCGTCGTCGTCGATGGCACCGAAGGGACATTCGTCGGTGCAGCGCTTGCACTGCGTACAGCGCTGGAAGAAAAAGTCCGGATAGGTTATATCGCCATAGCGTGGGTGAACCGAAACACCCCGGTTGACAGACTCCAGGCACTGAATCGACTTAAGTGCCGCTCCCGTGGCGTCTTCCATGGATTCTTCGATGTTCAGCCCCCGCCGCACGGCGCCTGCTGCGTATATACCGGTGCGCTGGGTTTCATAGGGGAAGCATATAAAGTTCGAATCCGCGTACCGATCGAACACTTCATTGTCCCGGAATCCAGGTCCCTGGCGATAGGCAAGGTTGACGGTGGGATCGTCGTAGGTGGCCGGCATCATGCCGGTTCCAAGAACCACCAAATCCGCATTAATCCGGATTTCTTTGCCAATCAGCGTATCACCCACATCCACAGCCAGCTTTCCACCTTTTGACTCAACAGCCGTCACCTCTCCCTTGGTCATGAAAACACCGGGATCCTGCTGCAACTCCTTGTACAGGTACTCGGAAAGTCCCGTGGTCCGCATGTGCTGGTAGATGATATAGGCGTTGGCGTCCTCGTAGTCATCGCGCACATATTTGGCCTGCTTGAGGGCCACCATGGAGGTCACCGATCCGGTAAACGGAAAATCGGCATCCGTCCCGTTTCCGGGGCTCTGGATGAAGACCACATTTTTAGCTTCTTTCCCGTCGGATGGACGCGTGACCTTCCCTTTAGCAGCCATCTCCTCGAACTGGTAGTTGGTGACAACGTCGGCATTGCCCCATCCCAGGTTCGGGAACTCATCCGCCTTGGGTTCATAGGGGCGCCAGCCGGCCGCCAGAATGACTGCGCCGAACGGCTCGCCGTTGGGGTCGATGGTCAGAATGTCGCGGCGCCCCTCGTTGTATTCCTTGTATTTCGCTATAAGGGCCTCGTGGTCGAGTTCCTTGCCGTTTTCATCCAGGCGCATTTCCTCGGGCAGTGGATACGGCACGTCGAATTCTATTTTTTCACCCGGTTTTTTGAGCGTCACGGTAAAATTCCCGGGCTCTCCGGCAATCCGGGCCACCACAGTACCGGTCCGGATATCGATTTTGGGATTTTCTTCCACAGCCTTGATCAGGGCTGTCGCCTTGGGCGGGATCAGTTTGTCATAGGGCGGACTGGTCGGCGTCTGCTTCCGCCACTTGGCGCTGTGACCGCCAATGACCGATTCCTTTTCCACAATGGTGACCTCGTAGCCGACCGCAGCGGCATCCAGGGCCGCTGACATGCCGGTAACCCCGCCGCCGATAACCATGATTTTCCGGTTAAGCGTCTCAGGCTTGTACGGCTCGGCATCCTTGACTTTTTCAACCCGGGCCATGCCCATGCGGACATAGTCTTCCGCCATCATCTGGACGCGGTCAAAATTGGCCTCGTCCTGTTTTTCCTCCTCCGTCAGGGCCGGAAACTGGTCGCGCGGATGAGACCAGACAACCCCTTCGCGGAGGTTGACCCGTTCCACCACGCAGCCGTCGAATTTTAACGTGGCGTAGTTGACGCGCCGGGAGCAGGCCGCAATCACAAGGTTATTGGTCCCTTTTTCTTCGATATCCTTTTTGATCACGTCCACGCCCGCTTCGGAGCATAGAAATTCGTGAGTCGTACAAGGCAGGGCCTCCTCCTCGACAACCTCGCAGATCGCCTCTATATCCAGGGCATCTCCGATGCCGCAGCCAGTGCAAATGTAAACACCGTATTTTTTACTCATATCTCGTA
>SLPT01000357.1 GCA_007131845.1 Desulfobacteraceae bacterium
ATGAATAAAATGCTCCAGTACGACTGGCCGGGCAATGTGCGGGAGTTCAAGAACGCCATCGAGCGGGCCGTGGTCATGGGAAACGGCCGCCGGATCATGCCTGCCGATCTTCCCATGCTCCAGGGCGAAGCCTCCATGGACAGCATGCCGGTGGGCATCACGCTCCGGGAGGCGATGGATGAATTCAAGAAGCGCTTTATCGAGGCGAACCTGAAGAATACGGGCGGCAACCAGAGCAAAGCGGCGGGCATCATGGGGATTCAGCGGACCTACCTGTCCCGCCTGGTTGCCCGCTACGGGATCAACCGGAAGTGACGGCCCGAAAGTTCATCCGTTTTGCGCCGTTCATCCGCTCTTTCCAGTAAATTCGAAAAACAACCGGAGGAAAATGAATACGGGCGAGTTGATCAGGGCCGCGCGCGGGGATATACCCGTTGACCTGCTTCTGAGTGATGCAAAGATCGTTGATGTCTATACGGGACGGGTGTTTCCGGGAAGTATCGCCATTCACGGCGGGTATATCGCGGCTTTGGGGGACCGCAGGGCGAAGCGGACTGAATCGATGGGCGGCCGGCCGGTGGCCCCCGGATTTATCGACGCCCATGTCCATATCGAAAGTTCCATGGCCGGTGTATCCGGGTTTGTACGGGGCGTGCTTCCCCGGGGCACGACCACGGTCGTGGCAGACCCCCATGAAATCGCAAATGTCCTGGGTATGGACGGCGTGGCCTACATGCTGGCCGTCTCCGAAAACCAGCCCATGACCATCTACTTCATGCTGCCGTCGTGCGTTCCGGCAACCCCCATGGAAACCGCCGGCGCCATGCTCGACGCGGACAGCCTTCTGCCGCTTTTCTCCCACGAACGAATCTTTGGTCTGGGTGAAATGATGAATTTTCCGGGGGTGCTATCCGCTGACGAAGACGTAATCCGCAAAATCGAGAGCACCCTGGAATACGGCAAGGTCGTGGACGGTCATGCACCGGGTCTTACCGGCGCGGATCTTGCCGCCTACCGTTCGGCGGGCATCTCTTCCGATCATGAGTGCGTCAGGGCCGAAGAGGCGCTTGAAAAGCTTGCCAACGGCATGTCCATTATGATCCGGGAGGGAACCGGTGCTAAAAACCTTTCAGCCCTGCAATCGATCATCACGCCCTACACCGAACCCTTTCTCATGTGGTGCACGGACGACCGGCATCCCGACGACATCCTGGCCGAAGGGCATATCGATCATGTAATCCGCAAGGCGGTTCAGGCCGGAGTGGATCCCGTGAGCGCCATCCGTATGGCCACCATCCACCCGGCCCGGTATTTCGGCCTCAGGCGGCTGGGAGGAATCGCACCCGGCAACATCGCCGATCTGGTGGTGCTTCGGGACATGGAAAGTCTCCGGGTGGAAAAGGTCTACACGGCCGGCCGGCCGGTTGCCGAAAACGGGCGGATGCTTTCCGGCATTACCGCCCCTGAATCGGTCAACTGTCCCTCGGCCATGCATGTCGATACAGCCGGGCTCGATTTTGCCGTATCCGCGGACGGCCCGAAAGCCCTGGTGATAGAAGTGGAGCCGGGCCAGTTGATAACGAAGCGCCGCACCATGGATCTAATGTCGCAAAACGGGTATGCCGTATCCGACCCCTCCCGCGATATGCTCAAGATTGCGGTGGTGGAGCGCCACAAGGGTTCCGGGCGTATCGGTATCGGGTTTGCGGCCGGGTTCGGCCTGACCCGGGGCGCCCTTGCCTCCAGCGTGGCCCACGACTCCCACAATATCATCGCGATCGGCGTCGATGACGCGGACATTGCCGCTGCGGTCCGGGCGGTTGCAGAGATGGAAGGGGGACTGGTGGTTGCATCGGAAGGCAAAGTCCTTTCCTCCCTGGCGCTTCCCATCGCCGGTCTCATGGCGGACGAGGATTTCGAAACCATCCGGGATAAAACCGAAGCCCTGGTGAATGCGGCACGCGGCCTTGGTTGCATACTTGACGATCCGTTTATGATGCTTTCTTTTCTTGCGCTTCCCGTGATTCCAGAGATCCGGCTGACCGACCGGGGGGTTTTCGATGTGGGGTCATTCTCCCATGTCCCCCTGCTGCAATCCTGAAGGTGTTTTAAACAGGGGCCGCCATATGATCTGCCACGTTGACATGGACGCCTTTTTCGCATCCATCGAGCAGATGGACAACCCGTCCCTTGCGGGAAAATGCGTGATCGTGGGCGGCACCTCGGATCGGGGCGTGGTGGCTGCGGCCAGCTACGAAGCCAGGCGTTTCGGGGTGCATTCGGCCATGCCGGCATACCGGGCCCGGCAGATCTGCCCGGAGGCCGTTTTCCTCCATCCTAGAAAAGAGCGCTACAAGCAGGTGTCCAATGAAGTGATGGCCGTTCTGGAGACGTTTTCCCCGGTGATGGAGCCGGTCTCCATCGACGAGGCCTACCTCGATCTGAGCGGGTGCGAAGGGCTTCTGGGTGATCCCGAAAGCGCGGGGAGGCAGATCAAAACGCGGATTTTAGAGCGTACCGGCCTGAAGTGTTCGGTCGGTATGGCGCCGGTCAAGTTTCTGGCCAAGATTGCATCCGACATGGACAAGCCCGACGGCCTTCGGGTGATCGG
>SLPT01000160.1 GCA_007131845.1 Desulfobacteraceae bacterium
GAAAGATTTCGGATCGTAACAGGATAGCCTTTCAGGATTTCCCTGATTTCGGCCGTCTTGCCCGGGTTGCGGGTGGCGATCACCAGTGTTGTGGTTTCATCCATGATCCGTTCAACATGTATGATCCGCCTGATTTATGCGCTGATCAATGGGTTTTTTGCACAAACCGAAGCGGTTTTTGATAGTTGGAAAACGATTTCAATAAACGTAAAGGCAAAATTATATAAACGATTTCAGGAGGATTGTAAACCGCTTTTTTTACTAATTCCGGAATTCCCCCGGATTGGCGGTGCAAGAAAACCCTTTACAGGGGCCGATGGGGTGGTATAAAAAACGTTGTTTGTACCGTTGCGGCGTTAAAATACGATTTGATTTTATTCTTTCAACGCGGGAAAAGGACCGAATATGCACAAATTACTACAGGACAAGCCGTCAGAGACGTTTTTTCTGCTCGGCAACGAGGCCATCGCGCGGGGTGCCGTCGAGGCGGGCGTGGCTTTTGCGGCAACCTATCCCGGGACGCCTTCCTCGGAAATATCGCTTAACCTGTTTCAGATATCAAGGCAAAGCGATCTGTATTTCGAATACTCCACCAATGAGAAGGTGGCCCTGGAGGTATGCTCCGCGGCGGCTAACTGCGGTGTCCGGAGTATGTGCATCATGAAGCACGTTGGCGTCAATGTGGCCGCGGACGCCCTTATGACGCTCGCCTATGTGGGTGTGAAAGGGGGACTGGTTATTATTTCAGCAGACGACCCCTACATGTTTTCCAGCCAGAATGAACAGGACAACCGTTACTATGGCAAACTCTCGGGCCTTCCCATTCTGGAGCCATCCACCATCGACGAGGCCCGGCGGATCGTGGCGGACGCCTTTGAACTCTCCGAATCGCTCCAGCTCCCGGTGATCGTCCGGACCACCACCCGGATCAACCACTCCACGGGCGAGGTGGTCTTCGGCAACATCATTCCCCCCGGGGTCGACGGCAGCTTCGAGAAGGATCCGTTTAACCTGGTCACCGTTCCGGCCGTATCCAGGAACCTCCACGTAAAGCTTCTGGAAAAGATTGTCCGGGCAGAGGAGATGGCTTCCTCCTCTGAATACAATTTCATCGACGGAGAAGGCCCGTTCGGCATCATTGCCAACGGGGTGAGCTTCAACTATGCAAAGGATGCCGTCCGGGACCTGGGTGTGGGAGATCGGGTGCGGATACTGCGCATCGGTTTTTCCCACCCCATGCCCGCAGCGCTTATTGGCAAATTTCTGGCCGGCTGCGAAAAGGTGCTGGTCGTGGAGGAGGGCGAGCCGTACATGGAGGAAGCCGTCCGGTCCATCGCGCAGGAAGCGGGCTACACCCTGCCGATCAAGGGAAAAGGACCGGATTTGTTTTCCCGCCTTTTCGAATTCGATCCGCAGTTGGTGCGGGAGAAAATCGCGGTATATTTCGGCTTTTCCTACACCCCGCCTGCCAAACCCGATCTTTCCGACATTCCGGATCTTCCCCAGCGGCCGCCCAACCTGTGTCCCGGCTGCGGCCACCGGGCCGTTTTCTTCGCGGTCAACAAGGTGACCGAAGATATGGAGGTCGTCAAACCCACGGACATCGGATGCTACACTTTAGGTTTTCTTCCGCCGCTATCCGCGGGGGATTTTCTGATCTGCATGGGCTCGTCCACCGGCACTGCGGGTGGGTTTGCCCGCTGCGCAAACCAAAAGGTGATCTCCTATATCGGGGATTCGACTTTTTTTCACTCCGGCATTCCGGGGCTGATCAACGCGGTGTTCAATAATCACGACATGACGCTTGTCATCCTGGACAACCGGACAACCGCCATGACCGGGCATCAACCCCATCCGGGTGTGGATATGGACGCCCATGGCATGGCGGGCTACAACCGCGTATCCATCGAGGCCGTGGTCCGTGGTATCGGCGTTGAGCACGTGAGCAATGTAAAACCCTACAATCTGAAAAAATGCATGGTGGCGCTCCGGGAGGCGATAGGGTACAAGGGTGTATCGGTGGTCATCGCACGCCAGGATTGCGCGCTTCAGATAAAGGGCACGAAAAAGGCTGCGGGCCGCCCATTTACCGTGAGCGATCGCTGCAAAAATCACCGGACCTGCATCAATGAACTGGCCTGCCCGGCATTCTACCTGGAAGATAACCGGGTGAAAATCGATGCGGCGCTTTGTACGGGATGTTCCGTCTGTGCGCAGGTATGTCCGGAAGGGGCTATCGTGCCCGTAAAGGAAAAAAATAAGTAGCGCCCGAACGAAAATCAGGATTTTCCGTCAGGATCAAGGACGGCGAACATTTTAACCGCAGGAATACCGCGCGTATTTTAGGGAAGTTTGAGCCGGATGCGGAGATCGGCGGAAGAAACGGTTTTGATTCAGGCACTACGTAACGATTTGCAATAGGAAAGCATATACATGGACGTTACACGTTTGATTCTCGTCGCGGTGGGGGGACAGGGTAACCTGCTGGCTTCGAAGGTGCTGGGGGAAGCGGCACGTGCCTCGGGG
This sequence comes from Desulfobacteraceae bacterium, assembly GCA_007131845.1. Classification (GTDB taxonomy): domain Bacteria; phylum Desulfobacterota; class Desulfobacteria; order Desulfobacterales; family Desulfosalsimonadaceae; genus B1SED10-16. Next base: position 2,527 of record SLPT01000160.1, read on the forward strand.
GTTCCCGTTCGGATGAGCGAAATTCACGGCATGGCGCAGCGCGGCGGCGTCGTGGAGTCGGCCCTGGTGTTCGGATC
>SLPT01000043.1 GCA_007131845.1 Desulfobacteraceae bacterium
TATTGACGGCTCCGTAAAAAGCCATGGATCAAGGCTTGCCGGGTTTCGAATAATGCAGGAATATAGGATGTGCTGACGAAAGAAGCGCATCATGAAACGTCATTCTCCCGTGGGATTTGTTGCCGCGGCGCTTAAACGATGCGCTTCCTTCGTCAGCACATCCTATGGCGCTGAGCGAGACTTTGAGCCGGATGCATCCGGTTTACGGGAGGGATGTTGATTCCGGTGCCTCGTGGCGTGTACTGGAAAAAAGCACCACATAAAGATACCCGGCGTAAGAGGCGATGGCGGCTATGGCCAATAGGGGATAGCGATATCCCAAGGGGGCGAGGACCATGACGGTGGCCCAGTGCAGCAGGATGGTGCTTCTGGAATGAAGCTGTATGGGAAAGTCGTTGTAGCGGCAGATGATAGCCAGGCCGCAGAGATTCCAGCCGTAGAGGGCCGAAAACGAATGCAGCCGCATGAGCCATGTCATGCGCTCCGGGTCATAGGATGGCGAAAGAAATTCCAAAAGGATGTAGGCGATGCCGGTGAGGGATGTGACGATCAGAAACCCCATGCCGGAAAGCAGAAACTGCTTTTGCTGAAGATCTTTTCCAAGCCGGGCGAACAGATAGAGAACCATGACGACGGATGCGAACAGCACCAGGGTGACGGCGATCTGGGGAAGGAACACTTCGGCCAGTATGAAGCCGAAAAAGATGATCACGCCCAGGTTGATGATCCAGAATGCGGCTGTTTTCAAAAAACCGATACGGCCGCCGGCGTCTTCCATAATGGTGAATATGAGAGACATGGTAATCAGGGAAAGGGGAAAGGAATATCCCAGAAAAAACATGTTGAGCTCAAGTTTGGGAATGGTTACGAAGTGACGGAATTCCGTGTTAATGATTACCAGGGCTGCGATCACCATCCCGATGGAAAGGCATAGCAAAGCCGCATGGTGAAACTTCTCGGATACCGGCGCGTCTAATCGGAAAAAATTGGCCGGGAAGACGGAAAAGCGGCGGATGCGTATGCTCTCGACGATCCAGACAAGCACCGGCGTAAACGCAAGGACCGGCAGATAAATCTCCAGAAACGCAAAAAGGGCATACAGGATGCTCAGAAACAGAAAAACACGGACTTTTACGGAAAGCATTTCCCGGGGTTCGCTGTAGTGAAGGAGAATGGAGCAGCCGGTGCACAGGTTGAACAAAAAAATGTGAAGGCGCTCGAAATGATAGTCCCCCTGGGGGACCAGCCGGTCCAGAAAGCCAAAGGCCAGCGCGATGGTCATCAGGACTATGAACAGCAGCTTGTATCGAACGCTCATAACCGGGTTTTTCCCGTCAAAGGGTTATTCCGTGGTTATTTCCGGGTGTTGTTCCGGTTTGATCTGCTCCCAGCACGTGCGACAGGGCGGCGGCAAGATCCGTATGCCGGAACGCATACCCGGCGGCCAGCAGTTTTCTCGGGACGACCCGGGTGTCCGACAGGATGGTTTCTTGTCCCATTTGTCCGAAAACCGCGCCGATAATTTTTTCCGGGACCGCAAAGGGGGCCGGGCGGCCGGTGACCTGGCCCAGGGTTCGGGCAAAGCGTTCGTTTTCCACCGGTTCGGGGGAAACGATGTTTACCGGCCCTTCAAGGGTATCATCGGCCAGGATGTGCAGCAGTGATCCCGCCACGTCATCGATTCCGATCCAGCTCATGTGCTGTTTGCCCGAGCCGATCCGCCCTCCGAGTCCGGCGGAAAAGAGCGGGAGCAGCAATTTGAGGGCGCCGCCCGCGGGTGTCAGCACGATGCCGATACGCAAAAACACGCACCGGATGCCCGCAGCTACAGCCGGCGCCGCAGAGGCTTCCCATTCTTTGCACACATGGGAGATGAAATCATCTCCGAAAGCGCTTTTCTCCGTCAGGATCTCATCGCCACGGTGTCCGTAATACCCGATGGCTGAAGCGCATGCAAATACTTTTGGCGGATTTTTAAGCGATGAAAGCGCCCGGGCGATAAGGGCGGTGCTTTGCGTCCGGCTTTCCAGGATTCGTTTTTTCTTCCTGCGCGACCATGGACCGCTGCCGATGTTTTCTCCGGCAAGATGGATGACTGCGTCGATGTTTTCCATTTTTCCGGCATCGATCCATCCAGCGGCAGGATCGTAGGAAACATCCATGCGGTCGCTGTCTGAGGTTTGGCCGCCTGACGTCCGCACAAGGCGGCCCACCCGGTGGCCGCCGGTACGCAGAAAGGAAACCAGGGCCGATCCGATTACCCCGCCCGCCCCGGAGACCAGTATATTCATGGGTGAAAGACCGTATTTTTTGTGGCATGCAATGTCCGCGGCAAGGGTGCGGTGCCGGTAGGAAAATATCCGCTCGAGCCGGGACGACACGTTTTTTTCGAATGCGGCCGGCACGAGGGAAGAAAAGGGAAGGGCATATTCGATGGAATCCTCCATGATGCAGGCATCATCACCGTCCGGTAAAAAATGGTGGGTGTGGATCCATCTGGAAAAGGGGCCCCGGACCTGTTGGTCGCGAAAGAAACGATTTTTTTCATACCCGGTATGCCGGGCCGTCCAGGAAACGGGAACGGGACCAATCGGCCGGA
>SLPT01000407.1 GCA_007131845.1 Desulfobacteraceae bacterium
CCCGGGTCGGGGACCGGAAACTGTACTCGGTAATCGGCGAGGAGAACATCGGCGGACAGAAAATCGCCATCAACAACAACACGAAAAAGATGGCCGTGTACGAAAGCGCCAAAACCGGAAAAAAGCTTGGCATATGGATCCCCGAGAGGATGCTTTGAGCCGGACGGACGACCTTTATGGATATCGGCATACTCACGGTAAAAGGACCGGACTACCACTCCAACAGCCGGCTGCTGGAAGCCGGGGCCTCCAAAGGGCTTTTGGTGGGACTGGTCGATCCGCGCCGGATCTCGCCTTCCCTTCTTAACGGGCACACGGGAAACGCATGGCAGGAATCCGCCGGCCTTCCGGGGATCGCGCTGACCCGCCAGGGAGCGCAGATTACGGAATCGAGCCTCGTGGTGCTTGCCCACCTGGAAGCCATGGCCGTGGTACTGGTCAACAGCCGGAAATCCGTGCTGGCGGCAAAAAACAAGTTCACTTCCCTGGGGCTGCTTGCGGAAAACGGAATCCCGGTTCCCGACACGGTATTCGTGAACACGGAAGAAGCCTTCTTCAGGGGCATCGAAACGCTGGGGGGATACCCCGTGGTCTGCAAAAAAACAAGCGGCCGCAAGGGCCGGGGGGTATTTATGGCCGAGAACCCGGCGGAAGCCGAAGATATGATCGAACGCCACCTGATCCCGGCCGAGGGCCTGCTGCTCCAGCGGTTCATTGCGCCTGCCGGACGCAGGGACTTCCGGGTACTGGTCATCGATGGCAAGGTTGCGGCCGCAATGGAAATGAGACCTCCGGAGGGTGATTTCCGGTCCAATTACGCCATTACCGGCAAAAGCAGGGTCGTTTTCCCGGATGAAAGCGTAAGCCGTATGGCTGTGCAGTGCGCCCTGGGACTGGGTCTGGATATTGCGGGCGTGGATATCCTCGATTCTCCCGCGGAAGGACGCTTTGTCATCGAAGCCAATTCCGCCCCGGGATTCAAGGGGCTCGAAGAAGCAACGGGACTGGATATCGCCGCCAGGATCATCGACTGCGCCGCAGCGCGACAAGCCGGCAAATAAACCAGAGCCTGAACGAAAAAGCCTGGTTTTCGTTCGGGCACAAACTATCAGAAAAATTAAGCGGGCTATGCGGATACACGATATCGACACGATTCGGACAGCAGACAGGGTAAGGGCCCGTGCCACGGTGACGTGGGAAAACGTCCCCCGGCCGGCAACGGAGGTCTTCATTGAAACCACACGGGAACAGGAGGAAGGCTTCGCAGCCCGTCCCGAATCCTTTCTCACCGGGTGCCTGATTCCGGCGATGCATTTCGGCGAAAAGCGTGTTGCGGTGGAAGGAAACGTCTGCCCCGTGCTGCTGGAAAACCTGGCTTCGGTCATGGCGCTCATGCGACACTGGTCGGACGGCGCCATGCAGCCCCTTTCCATCGAACCGGAAGGGCTTTACGCCGGAACAGCCACGGATGGGACATCGGGACGGACACCGCAAACCGGCATGGTCTATTCCGGCGGCATCGATTCCATTGCAACGCTTCGCAGCAACATGCTCCGTTACCCGGCAAACCACCCGGGACGGATCCGGGAATGTTTTTTCATCCATGGATTCGACATCGGGGGGGTCGTGGCCCGCGGAATGAAATACCCCGTATTCGAACGGGGGCTTTTGGCCATGAAGACCGTGACCGACGCCGCAGGCACGACCCAGGTGCCGGTCTACACCAATATCCGGCACCTGTGCGACGATCGGGATCTCTGGCTGAACTATTTTTTCGGGGCGGTGCTGGCGGCTGCGGGACATGCGTTTTCCGGCCGGATCGACCGGTTTGCCATCGCCTCGTCCTATGACATCGACAACCTGGTACCCTGCGGGTCCCATCCCATGCTGGATCCATGGTATTCCGGTCTGGACCTGCTGGTCGAGCACAAGGACGCCCATCTCCGCCGGATCGACAAGCTGAAAATCACATCGGACTGGGAGCCCGCCTTTCAGAATCTGCGGGTGTGCCTGGCCAATGTGAAAGACCGCCTGAACTGCGGGATCTGCGAAAAATGCGTCCGGACGATGACCGGACTGGTCGCCATCGGCGCACTTCACAGGACCCGGGCCTTCGTGGAAGACGATGTTACACCGGAGATGTTTTCCGGTTTCCGGATCACCATCCGACACCGGGAGCCGTTTTACAAGGAGCTGCTGCCCCTTCTGGAAGAACGCGGGCGATTGGACCTGGCGGATGTCATTCGGCAAAAACTTGCGGAATAAATTCGGTTTGAAAGAAAACACACTATGCAAAACGATGTATTGTTTATTCAGTTCATGAGCCGGTCCCGGCGCGGATACCGGGACCTTGTCAACGGTTTTTCAGACACCTTCGACCTGTGCCGCAGTCGGGGAGAATTCCACTGGGTGGAGCACGAACCCGAAAGCGACCGGTGGTATTCCGAAGAAACCTATCTGGGGCGCGAGCTTCCCATTACACGGGGGACGGTATATATCAGCGCATCCTATATCAACCACCTCTACCAGGCATGCGTGTGGGCGCGGCAATACCCGGAAATCCGGTTCGTGGTTGGCGGGCCGGTGGCCGCCCA
>SLPT01000293.1 GCA_007131845.1 Desulfobacteraceae bacterium
GGAAGCGTCTGGGTGATCACCGGGGAGGCTTCGGTCAGCCCGTAGCATATGGTGACCTCCCGCATGTTCATCTTGTCGATCACCTGGCGCATCACATGCACCGGACAGGGAGATCCGGCCATGATCCCCGTGCGCAGCGATGAAAAATCGAACTTGTCGAACAGCTTGTGGTCCAGAACGGCGATAAACATGGTGGGGACCCCGTACAGGGCGGTGCATTTTTCCTGCTCCACGGCAGCCATTACCTGGACCGGATCGAATTTTTCCAGAACCACCATGGTCGCCCCATGATTGACCGCCCCAAGAACCCCCATCACACACCCGAAGCAGTGGAACAGCGGCACCGGGATGCAGATCCGGTCGGCACTTCCGAACCGCTGGTTGGTACCGACCCAGTAGGCATTGTTGATAATATTGTAGTGCGTGAGCATCACACCCTTGGGAAAACCGGTGGTACCGGACGTATACTGCATATTGACCACGTCGTGGCAATCCAGTTCCGCCTGGCGTGCCGCATAATCCGCCTCCGGCGTCATAGGCGCCATGGCCATGACTTCCGGGATGGCATACAGTCCCCGGTGCTTTTCCTGCCCCATAAAAAACACCCGTCTGAGATGCGGAAACCGGTCGCTTTGCAGCTCGCCGCGCTTCTGCTCCCGGAGTTCCGGAACCAGGTCGTAGACGGTTTCAAGATAATCGGTATCCAGGTATCCATCAACCAGAAACAGATTCTCGGTTTCAGACTGCTCCAGGAGATAGGCCAGTTCGGCGGTTTTATAATTGGTGTTCACGGTGAGCAGCACCGCCCCGATCCGGGCGGTTGCAAACTGGAGGGCCACCCAGTAGGGAATATTGGTGGCCCACACGGCCACCTTTTCCCCTTTCTTCACGCCCAAAGCCATGAGCCCCCGCGCCAGCCGATCGACGACACCTCCGAACTGGCGATAAGTCATGCGCAGGTCGCGGTCCACGTACACGATGGCGTCATTGTCCGGGTAGCGGGCGATGGCATCGTCCAGGAGCTCACCCATGGTCAGGTTTCGCAAGGCGTCTTTCATCGTCCCTCCTATTCCGGAATATACAGAACCGCGTAAATGGCTGCATGCTGCTCGCCCTTGCAGCTCACGTAATGCGGAACGATGGAATTGTAATAGACGCTGTCGCCGACACCAAGGGTAAAGGTCTGATCCCCATAGATCACCTCTACCGTGCCGTTTTGAACCACGATGAACTCCTCGCCTTCGTGGCTTGACAGGGTTTTCTCCTCGGCTGATTCCGGATGAAGCTCCACGTAGAACGGCTCCATGCGGCGATCGCTTTTCCCTTTGCCAAGCGAGTAGAACTTGAGATCGACCGGCTTGTCCTTGCCTCGCAGCATGGACAACTCGCTCTTTCGTTCTTCCTGGCGGACAATGAAGGGGTCCTCGCCGAACTGGTCGTCGATGAATGTACCAAGCCGTACGTCAAGCGCCCTTGCAATTTTAAGCAGCGGTCCCAAAGAGGGATAGACATCATCCTCGATCACCGAGTGCAAAAAATCCCTTTCCAGACCTGAAAGCCTTGCCAATTGATCAAGATCCATCTCTTTTTGGGCCATGAACCCCCTGATTCGATGCCCAACCTTTCCCGATTCCATAGAACCTCCCATTCGTTCTGGCCCGGCGCCTACTGCTCCGGGCTTTCTATCTTTCATCTGCGGCCTCTGACGTATGCCGGAGCCAATCGCTTCGCTTCAGAACGAAAAAGCCGCATCCATATCCTCACAGGTTTTTCCGTCCTTATATCCCATTTGGTCCCGGCAATCAAAAAAAACCTTCCTGCCCCCAATAGCATGGTTTTGACTTCGCATCCATCCGGTCCTAGTATTTATTCAGTGGCTGAACGAAAACCGCCTTTTTTTCGCCGATCTCTGCGTCCGGCTCAAATTTGATACGCTCGTAAAAGTCGCGATCTGACGGCTTTGTAAAAAGTTCAACATCAAGGCTTGCGCAATTCCGAAGAATGCAGAGTATCTGGCATCCGTGAAATTCTGAGAAATTGCGCGCAGGCGCAGATATTAAACTTTTCACGAAGCCGTCAGTTCAGGAACCGGCAAACAAATGAAACACGGGGAGGTCCCACCATGGCAATCAAAGTCTTTATACGGCGAAAATTCCCGAAGGAAAAAGAAAAGGATCTTCTGAACCAGATACGCAGAATCCGGCAGCTGGTACCCGATCAGGCAGGCTACATTTCCGGGGAGTACCTGAAGGCAATTGACGGGAGAAACGAAATCACCACAATCAGCTCCTGGTTTTCACTGGAAGACTGGCAGGCATGGGCCGAAAGTGAAGAGCGGCGGCAGATCGAAAAGGATATCGAAGCCATTGGCGGCATAGAATCGGACTACACAGTGTATCGGTATATCAAGACCCGATAGGGATCAACACGCGTTTGCCGGCAACCGCCCCGGCCGGGTAAAAAGCCCCGATCGGAGGGCTTTGCAAAAAGCCCGGCCACAGAGCCTCGTACATAAAGCCACTGAAAATAAAATCCGGACGCAAAACCCCCGGGGCGGATAAAAA
>SLPT01000029.1 GCA_007131845.1 Desulfobacteraceae bacterium
CGGGGTCCGAAAACCGGCACCGACCCCAAAACCGAAGAAGAAATCCAGCGTGAGCCGTCCCCGGATGAAAAGTTTTCCGCCCTGGTATTCAAAACGATCGCCGATCCCTACGCGGGACGCCTTACCCTCTTTCGGATTTTTTCCGGCTCGCTTGGATCGGACGGCAACTTCTACAACGCCACCCGGGAGGTGAAGGAACGCTACGGCCAACTCCTCCAGATCCGCGCCAAGGAGCAAAAACCCCTGGAAGGCGCCGGCCCCGGAGATATCGTGGCCGTGGCCAAGCTCAAGGAAACCGTTACCGGCAATACGCTCTGCGATCCGGCCGCACCCATCCTGTACAAGGCGGCCGAACCCATCCGGGGGATTGTGACCTATGCCATCTCTCCGAAAAGCAAGGGAGATGAAGACAAGATCTACGGCGCCATCAACAAGCTGATGGAAGAGGATCCGGGGCTCAAGCTGGAAAGAAACGAAGAAACCCGCCAGTCGCTTATCACCGGCATGGGCCAGATCCATATTGAAACCACCGTGGACAAGCTCAAGCGGAAATACAACGTGGAGGTGAATCTCGACGTTCCCAAGGTTCCCTACAAGGAAACCTTCAAGAAAAAAGTCTCCGTGCAGGGACGCCACAAGAAACAGTCCGGGGGGCACGGGCAGTTCGGCGACTGCTGGGTGGAATTCGAGCCGCGGGAGCGGAGCCAGGGATACGAGTTCGTGGACAAAATCGTCGGCGGCGCCATCCCCAAAACCTATATCCCCGCCGTGGACAAGGGCATCCAGGAAGCATCGGAAAAAGGCGTGCTTGCAGGATTTCCCTGCGTTGACTTCCGGGCCACCGTCTATGACGGTTCGTATCATTCCGTCGACTCATCGGAAATGGCTTTCAAGATCGCCGGTTCGCTGGCATACAAGAAGGCCATGGAACAGGCCGATCCGGTACTGCTCGAACCGATCATGGAGATGGAGGTGATCACCCCGGATGATTACATGGGCGACATTATGGGCGACCTGAACAGCCGCCGCGGCCGCGTGCTTGGCATGGATTCCCGCGGAAAGAACCAGGTGGTCCGTGCGCATGTTCCCATGGCCGAGGTGCTGACCTACGCCCCGGATCTTCGCTCCATGACCGGCGGCCGAGGAATCTTCACCATGACGCTTTCACACTACGAGGAAGTTCCGGCCCAGATCGCACAGAAGACGATCGAGGAGATCAAAAGCCGCCAGGAAGAAAAATAGCCTGAATCATAATGGCATTTTAAGATAAAAAAACCGGGGGACGGCAATCGCCTGCCCCCGGTTTTTTTGTGAATGGCGTCGGGACGTCTTTGAATCGATACTTCAGGAAGAATCGGGATACCTGGAAACCTCTTTTCTGCACATCGCTCGGTGATGGTGAATACATCAATAAGTTAAGGACGTCCCCCATTTTGATGGAGGATTTCACCGGCTACTTTTTTAACAGGCTCGGGATACTTGCCGGAAAGTACGGCTTGCAGGCGGGGAGACTGGTCCGGCTGGTTGAATACACCGACCAGGTGGAGCACATCGCCCATGATGGCCGGCTCCAGGGAATCGAATCGGCCCCAAAGGATGTCGATGACCTGTTTGGCAACATCCCGGTTTTTTTCCGTAAGATACTCGAAGGCGACCATTGCGCCAAGTCTTTCCGGCCACTTTTCGGCAATCAGCAAATCGATATATGCAGGAATCACCTCGTTGAACCGGTCCATCAAATCCGCCACGCCCTCGGCATCACCGTCGGAAATTATTTTTTTCAGCGTTTCATAACCCAGTTTCATCGGATCCCGGCTGGAAACCGTTTCAATGACTTCATCCAGGTCGAAATCCCCGCTCCACCGGAACATACCATCCATAATGGTGGTGGGGGCGGAGCGGATGCGGTCTTGTTCCGCCATCGCCGGAAACATCATCGCATCGATTATAGTCATATCGACACGGGAAGGCGCGGCACCGGCAAGAAACAGTCCCTTGGGAACGATGATGCTGCAAAACTGGCAGTTTTCCGTAACATACATCGTAAACATCGCCGGAAGCGAAATGCTTTTTTCCAGACCGTCCACATCGACACCCATTTCCTGGCCTGCCAGGGTATCGCTTCCGAAAAGTGAAAGAAGAAACAACTCAAGATATTGGCCGCGGGGAACCATGCGGAAATGCAGATTCTGCGATACATGAATCCCGGAGGGCTCATTATCCGCAGCCATTTCTCTTTTTACGGAAATTTCCGGAATAAGCTGTTCGAGCTGTGTGCAAAAGGCGTCCAGTTGCACGCCTGCGTCATCATCGTTTTTGACCAGCCGTATTTTTTCAGGATTTGTAAGAATGCCGCCATGGCGGGAAATCAGGTTCCTGTCGGAGGGGCTCAGAGAATAAAGCCCGTTTTCTTCATCCATTTATCCATATTTCCTTTATTCGTTAGGTACTGTCATATAATCACCCCAGCCGGGCGACTCAGTTTTTGCTATGCCACATCCCCTCTCTATGGTAAATCTGCATAAAACGCAATATCTGATCCGAA
>SLPT01000389.1 GCA_007131845.1 Desulfobacteraceae bacterium
GTGGCCGCCGAAGAGCCGCTCACAGCTGCGAAAAAGGTGCAGGCAAAGATATTGACATGGAGCAGGCGTCCGGGAATCCGGTCCATCCAGGGGGTCAGACCGTTGAAAAGGTTCTGGGAAATCCGGCTCCGAAACAGGATTTCCCCCATCCAGATGAACATGGGCAGTGCCATCATGGCCGAACCGTTGGTGTTGTTCCACACGGAGTTGCTCAACAGGCGGCCGAAGGGAACTTCGGTGAAGAAAAAAAGCCCGCCGAATCCGATAAGAAACAGGGATATTCCGATCCAGACGCTTCCCCCGAGGAAGAGGATCATCAACAGTACAATTACCAGCGATACCGATGCCAGGTCCAAGTTGTCGCTCCTGTTGCGATACGTATTACGTGCATGAACGAAAATCGTAACAAAAACTTCTGTTTTTCGTTTGGTTGCGATTTCAGTGGTTTAATTAATGAAAAAGGCTGTCTACCGCCCCTGGTCCGTGGCTTCTTCCTTGATGGCAATCCCATCGGTGTCATCCATCAAAACGAATATATTTTTCAGGAATTCCCCGAAAAACTGGAGCGTCAGAATCGAGGCCCCAAAGGGAAGAAAAAACTTGGGATAGAAAAGATACGTCCGGGAAACCTGCATGGAGCGCTGCCCGGTTTCATATGCGTCCCAGAAAAAGATCGCCGTGTAGTAGGTGAGCACAAGACAGAAAGCAAATCCGATAGCGATGCAGGCCATGTCCAGGTAAACCCGGGCCCGGCCAATAATGAGCTTGTGGAGGATGGTCATCCGTATATGCCCGCGTTCGCGCAGGGTATATCCCAGGGCGCAGAAGGTAAGCATTGCCATCAGGTAGCCGGCATACTCCTCCGAGACGTAGATGGTGCGGTTGAGTACGCCCCGGTAAAAGATCTCGGTGACGATCAGGCCCGCCCCGGCACACATCATTAGTCCCGTTAGCAGTCCTCCCATGCCGGACAGGAAGTCGATCCCGTTTATAATTTTTTTGAACAATCGACGCATCCGTCTCCACTCCGCCGGGCGCACCCGTGCTTAGGATTTTCAATCGGAAAAAGCAGCTTGTAATGCGATTCCACGCCCGCCGCCTCACTCAGGCGGTAAGCAGAGGCAGGGGCGTGGATACGGTTGATTATACAATACGGAAAGTCTGTAGTGTTTCAGCCGATGACTAATCCCGGCCGACCTCTTTCAGGAAAGCTTCGACGACTTCCCGGGCTTCCGGGGGCGCATCATCCAGGTATTCCCTGCGGATGTCGGCAGTGATTTCGGTCAGCGATTCCATGAGTTCATCGGAGACGGCTACAGTATCGATTCCGTTCTCATTGGAGATGGCTTCTTTTTCCCGGTCCAGTTCAGCGACCTTTTCCCACATTCTTTCTTCCATCTCCTTGCCCGCCTCGATTAATGCCTGCTGCGTTTCTTCGTCCAGCCGATTGAATGCCCGCATGTTCACATTGACCATGTTGGTGGCGATGGTGACGTTGATAGGCTGGTAGTAATCCAGCACTTCCCAGAAATTGGCATCAACGGCCGTGGGCGTGGAGGTAATGACCGAGTCGATCATGCGGGTGGCGAGGGCAGAGTAAACTTCGGCAAAGGGGAGGGCATAGGGCGTGCCGCCGGTTGCTTCAACCACAAGTGCGCCGTTTTTGTCGTAAGTACGGGTTTTGAGGCCCTTCATGTCCTCGACGGTTTCGATTCTGTTGGTGGTCCACAGGCCGGCCCCGGGCCATGGCGAAATGTAGAGGATCTTCTGGTTCCATTTTTCAGCGGCTGCGTCGAAGTAGGGCCGGGCGATTTCATTGAGCAGCTTTGCTTCCTCGAAGTCCCGGGCAAGAAACGGCAGGGTCACGACACCAAAGATATCCTCGTCGCCTGCAACCCCGCTGATCAGCATATCCGATAGAGGAACCAGGTTGTCGCGCACCACGCCAAGCAGTTCAGGCCCCTTGAAGCCAAGGGCGCCGCCGCTACTGACAATAATTTCCAACTCGCCGTCGGTTTTTTCTTTGACCAGTCCGGCAAACTCTTCCAGCGCGATGGTCTGGTGGTTTCCGGGGGGCCAAACGGAATTTGCGTTCCAGGTGGTTTTCGACCATGCAGGCACGGCGAAAAGACATACGAGGGCCATCAAAAGAAAACATACCACGATGTTTTTTTTCATTTTCTTTACTCCCTGTTTGAAATGGTTGCTGCAAAATCCAAGTACGGTGAGGCGTGCACATTTCAGGCTGATAACCGGAAATGCCCGGTGAATGCGCCGCAGAAAAACGCAAAATAAAAACATCCGGATTTTACTTGTTTTTGGTAGTTAACACTGTCTCATAACTCTACCTTTGTGTCAACGCAAAAACAACATCCCGCGGCATTCGACGATCATCACGCTATCAGGCGTTGACACAAAAAAACCGCCCGGCGTTTCCGCCGGACGGCTATTATAAGGAGGGACGGGTATCTAATGGCTGAATGAAAGCCGTCTTTTCGCCAATTTCTGTGTAAGGCTCAGATATTAATCCTCA
>SLPT01000373.1 GCA_007131845.1 Desulfobacteraceae bacterium
CGGGAAAAGAGGTATACATCACCACGCGCTATGGAATGTTTACTTGTCAACCGAATCAATTGACTGATCGTCATAACGCCGAAACCGTCGACAGATGGGTTCATAACGAGGACGCCAGGAAGCAGGTGACTGTGAGTTATACCGTTATCCGAAACAGAAAGGAGAATAAAATGAAAACAATAATACCCGCTATACTGGTGGTGCTGGTAATGACAGTTTCAGCGCACGCAGCCGAGAGTATGGTTGACGTTAAAAGTTCTTTCGAAGTAAAAGAAACGGGAGACAGACTGGAAAGTGTTCTAAAAGAGAAAGGCATGACAATATTTAACAGAGTCAAACACTCTGAAGCAGCCAGGGAAGTAGGGATAGCGTTGCGAGAGACAGAATTGATAATTTTTGGAAATCCCAAAGTAGGAAGTCCTCTTATGAAGTGTCAGCAAAGCGTTGCCATTGATCTGCCACAAAAAGCTTTAATCTGGAAAGATAGTGAAGGCAACACGTGGATATCCTATAATAATCCAAGATATTTGCAGAAAAAACACAATATTGCCAACTGCGAGGAAGTGATTTTAAAAATTGAGAAGGCACTTGCCGGTATAGCAAAGGCTGCAGCAACAAAATAGAAAGGATACATTCTTGCTTCAAATGTGGGCAAAAACACAGCGGGCGATCATGAGTTCTTCGTTTGCCGGTATGACCAGGATGCGGACCGGCGCGTTTTGTTTTTGAACCATACCGGCCCGGCCATCCGTTGTCTTTCGGTTTTTTACGGGATCCGCCTCGATGCCGGCAAAAGACAGTCCTTCCAGGACCGCTTCGCGTACTTCCGGGGCGTTCTCGCCGATGCCGCCCGCAAAAACAATCGCATCCGCCCCGTTCATGGCGAAACAATACGCGCCGATATATTTTTTCAAAATGCGGACGAACATGTCGAATGCAAGCGCCGCCCGTTCCGATCCGCCCTTTTTTGCGGCCACGATTTCGCGCATGTCATTTCCGATGCCGCTGATGCCCGCCAGACCGCTTTTCCGGTTCAGTGCATCCATTAAAGCATCCGGGCTCATTTCCGCATGCTCCATCATGTAGAACACAACAGCGGGATCGAAGCTCCCCGAGCGGGTGCCCATCATCAGCCCTTCCAGGGGCGTAAATCCCATGCTGGTATCGCACACCGCGCCCCGGTCGAAGGCCGTGATGCTGCAGCCGTTACCCAGGTGGCAGGCGATAATTTTCAGCTCGTCCGCGGGGCGGCTCAACAGGCTTGCGGCCTCCGCAACCAGGTATTCGTAGGAAATCCCGTGAAACCCATAGCGCCTTATCCCGTACGTTTCGTACCATTCATACGGGAGCGGATAGAGGCTGCTCGCAACCGGCATGGAATGAAAAAACGCCGTATCGAAACAGGCGACCTGGGCGGTATCCGGCATCTGCTTGATGCACGCGCGGATTCCCGCGATATTGAGCGGCAGGTGCAGCGGCGCAAGGGGCGTGATCGCCTCCAGGTATTCCAGCACGTCGCTTGTGATCCGAACCGGTTTCCTAAACCGCTCTGCCCCGTGCACCACCCGGTGCCCCACGGCCGCGATTTCCGGCAGACCGGCCATGGAACCGTTTACCGGGTCGGCCAGCACCCGGAAGATATGGGAAATCGCCTCCCCGTGATCCGCGCAGGATAGTTTCTCCCGGACCGGCTTTCCGTCCCGACCCTGGCGGATGCATCCGGCCAATCCGTCGTTTGCGCCAATGTTTTCCACCAGGCCGGAGGCCAAAACCGCCTCCCCGGGCATATTAAACAGCTTGAACTTGACCGACGAACTGCCGGTATTGATCACCAGGATTGTTTTCATTTCCGGTATCCGAACCACGGCTTCTGAAATTTCATGTGACAATGGCGCACCGGGCACCACCGGACCGGGTCTTCCATCGGCACCTTCATCCGGCTCCCTTTGCGCTTTTCCGCCCACCGGGCGGCCTCCTCCTCCGAGCCGGCCGCCCCGGCCGGGTAAACGGTTCTGCCGGTGCAGTGGATATACCCGAAGATCAGTTCGAAGCACTGCCCTTCCCGGCTATCGCTCATCGTGGTTCTCCAGGAGCTCCGCTTCGAACAGGCGCGCCATCTTCTTTTCGTAATATCCCGGTGCGAACGTGTGCACCCAGACACCCAGCTTTCCCATGAATGTGAGCACCAAAAGCCGCTTTTTGCGGCAGGCTCCCTGGTAGATTTTTTCCGCTGCGCTTTCCGGGGTGTCTTTTCGGCCAATAAACGTCTGCGGCCGGTTTGTCACGCTGCCGTCTCCGCCCAATGCCCGCTTCTGCAAATTGGTCTCGATGAACCCCGGGCAGACGATCATGACATGGACTCCTTTTTTCCGCAGTTCAGCGCCCAGCGAGGTGAAAAGCCCGTGCATGGCGTGCTTGCTGGCGCTGTATCCCGTGCGCCCGATGAGCGGAGCAATCCCGGCAATCGATTCATTGACGAGGATCATGCCTTTCCTTCCAACAATGCTGTCGATGGCCGCCTTCGTGCA
>SLPT01000167.1 GCA_007131845.1 Desulfobacteraceae bacterium
GCTGCCACGCATAGCGGCCCACTTCGGGACCCCTTTTCACCTCTACGACGAGATCGGCATCCGGGAAACCGGCCACCGCCTGACGGAAGCCTTCTCCCGGGCCGGTACTTTCCGCGAGTTTTTCGCCGTCAAAGCACTCCCCAACCCCCGGATCATGGAAATCATGTACGATATGGGATTCGGTTTCGACTGCAGTTCGATCCCGGAGCTTGAACTCAGCCGGCGCACGGGAGCAAAGAAAGACGATATCATGTTTACCTCCAACAACACGACCCGTGAGGATTTCGAAGCCGTCCTTGCGAACGGAGGAGGCATCCTGAATCTTGACGATATCACCCTTATCGACAAACTGCCGCAAATCCCGGAACTGATATCGTTTCGCTACAATCCCGGGCCGCGGCGTTCGGGAAACGAGATCATCGGGAATCCCGTCGAGGCCAAATACGGCGTCAGCCATGAGCAGATAACGGATGCATACAAAAAAATGAAGGATCTCGGCGCCACGCGGTTCGGACTCCACACGATGCTGGTTTCCAATGAACGCAACTATGACTACATGGTGGAAACCGTCCGGATGCTTCTCGAAATGGTGGAATCCATTTCCGAATCGCTTTCCATCGATTTCGAATTCATCAATATGGGCGGCGGCCTGGGCATCCCGTACCAACCGGACGACGAGCCTTTGGATATAGGCGCCATGGCTGAAGACACAGCACGCCTGTATGATCGCTTCAGGGAAAAACACGGCTACGTGCCTGATCTGTTCATGGAAAGCGGGCGATACATGACCGGGCCCCACGGCGTATTGGTAACGAAAGCCATCAACGAAAAAAACATCTACCGGCGCTATATCGGGGTGGATGCGTCCATGTCGGCCCTTATGCGCCCGGGGATGTACGGCGCCTATCACCACATCGACGTCGTGGATCCGAACGACCCGGATGGCATTACCCGCAGGGCTTCCGAGACAGTGGACGTGGTCGGCTCATTGTGCGAAAATATCGACAAATTTGCTGTGCAGCGCGAACTGCCCCAAATCCGGAAGGGCGACCTGCTTGTCATCCAGGATACCGGCGCGCACGGGCATGCCATGGGCTTCAACTACAACGCCAAGCTTCGGCCCCAGGAACTGCTGCTGAACGCGGACGGCTCGGTATCCCTCATCCGGCGCGCCGAAACCATGGCGGATTATTTCGCAACCCTGGCGTTTGAAGAAAAGACGCTAAACCCGGAATAAAAAAAGGAAGCGGTGCCTGCCAGGATGCCTCAGATCTTGAAATCATAATCGTCGAAGTCGAAGTCCTCGTCCACTGATATGACCTGGGAGAGCATCACCCGCATATCCTCCGGAATTTCTTCTTCAAATTTTCCGAAGTCCTTTACGAATTCGGCAACCAGCCGGTTGGCCCGCATTTCGTACTCTCCGGGATCCGCGGCTGCGCTGCGGGGGTTGAGCATCTTTGCCGGAATGGATTCATCCGGTGATTCCAGGGGCACTTCGAATTGAAAAACCGGGTCCGTTTCCCACTTCACGGAATGAAACTCACCGGAAATGGCCGCACGGATCAGGGCACGTGTATAGCCGATCCGGATCCGCTCCCCACGGGTATAGGGCTCGCCGCTCCACCCGGTATTCACCAGCCAGCAGTGGATCCCGTGGGCCTGAATTTTTTCCAGCAGCCGCCGCCCGTATTCATAGGCGGGAAGCGCCAGGGCGGCATCTCCGAAACAGACGTCGAACATGACCTCCGGCTCCATTTTCCCGGTTTCCGTCGGGCGAAACCGAGCGGTATAAGCGGACAAAAATGCGTATACCGCCTGTTCCGGAGTAAGCCGGGCAATGGGGGGAAGCACTCCGAACGCGTCAACGGTGAGCAGAAACAGATTTTTCGGATGCCCGTACAAACCTTTTCGGATCGCATGGGGAAGATGGGCAATCGGATAGGCCGCCCGGGTATTTTCCGTCAGGCAGTTGTCGTCCGTATCGATCCGCCGCGTATCAGGATTGATGCTGACATTTTCGAGCAGGGTACCGAATTTTCGGGTGCAGGAATAAATATAAGGCTGGTCTTCTTCGCGGATACCGCAAAGTTTCGCATACCCTCCCCAATCGAGGTTGAACACGCCCTTTTCACTCCATCCGTGGGAATGGTCCCCCAAAAGACTTCGTGCCGGATCGACCGCCAGGGTGGTTTTTCCGGTTTCCTCCCGCCCCATGAAAATGGCAACGTCGTCTTCCGGGCCCACATTGGCCGAGCAGCGCATGACAAAAACATCGGCGGGCATCATGTGGTTGACCATGGTGAAAACGGCCTGCTTGAGCTCGCCCGCATAGCTCGTCCCGCCGATGAGAACCATTTTTTTTTCCAGGCTGACAATAACAAACGAAGCGGAATGGGTTCCGTCGAGCTCCGGAATGGCGTGAAATCCCGGTACGTGGATAACGGTAAAGGCAGGATGAAAGCTCTCCAGAGAGGATTCCTCCGGCGCCTGGTAGAACATGTTCCGTGCGAAAAGCGAATGCCA
>SLPT01000056.1 GCA_007131845.1 Desulfobacteraceae bacterium
CAAAATTAATACAGGAGATTTTTTGAAATGGCAAAAAAAGTAGTCGCGCAGGTGAAGCTTCAGGTGCAGGCCGGGAAGGCAAACCCCTCGCCTCCCATCGGTCCGGCCCTGGGACAGCACGGCGTCAATATAATGGATTTCTGCAAGGCCTTCAATGCCCGCACGGCCAAGGATGAGGGGATGATCATTCCCGTTGTGATTACCATATACCAGGATAAATCGTTCAAGTTTATCACCAAGACCCCTCCCGCTGCCATTCTTCTCAAAAAGGCCGCCGGAATCGCCAAGGGTTCCGGAAGTCCCAAGGCGGACAAGGTGGGCAAGGTGACCAGGGAACAGGTAGAAGAGATCGCAAAGATGAAAATGGAGGATCTCAACGCACCGAACATGGAAAACGCCTGCCTGATCATTGAGGGTACAGCCAGAAGCATGGGGCTCGAGGTGATTCAATAAGTAAAAGGAGCATCTGGAATACAATGCCGAAACACAGCAAAAAATACATAGACATCAAAACAAATATCGACACCGCGAAGCGGTTTTCCTTCGACGAGGCGATTCAGTATGCGCTGGATTCCTCCTACGTTCGGTTCGATGAAACAGTGGACATCGCGGTACGGCTCGGCGTTGATCCCCGCCATGCGGATCAGATGGTCCGGGGCTCCGTTGTCCTGCCTCATGGGCTTGGCAAGGAAGTCAAGGTATTGGTTTTCGCCAAGGGCGAAAAAGAAAAGGAAGCCACGGATGCCGGCGCTGATTTCGTTGGAAACGACGAACTGGTCGAAAAGATCAAGGGCGGCTGGTATGGTTTCGACAAAGCGGTCGCAACGCCCGATGTAATGGGCTCCGTGGGCAAGATCGGTAAAATTCTTGGTCCCCGAGGACTGATGCCAAACGCCAAGACCGGCACCGTGACCTTTGACGTGGCACGGGCCGTGGGAGACCTCAAAGCCGGTAAAGTTGATTTCCGGGTTGACAAGAATGGCATATTGCATGCTCCTATGGGCAAGGTGTCTTTCGGGCAGGAGAAACTGCGGGATAATATCCGGGCTTTCATCGAGGCGGTTCAGCGCCTGAAACCGTCTGCCAGCAAGGGTGCCTATATTCGCGGAATCGCCACGTCCACCACAATGGGACCCGGATTCAAAGTCGACCCGGTATACGTCAAGGATTTGATGAGCTGATGTCGCTTTCCCTGCGTTTCCGTTTAGCGCAATAGCTGTATTATATAACGTAAATGGGTGATGCACTCGTATAAAGTCGTGATCAGTCGGCTTTGTAAAAAGCATAGGGTCAGGGTTTGTACAATTCTGAAGAACTCAGTGCGGTTATCGCTTCGCAGGCGGCTTATCTTCATGAATCGATTGAATAAATTCACGGGGCAGTTCAGCCGAATAAACACTATGGACAACTCACCTGCCGAAACCCGGTAATAACCGGTAAGGGGCAGGTGTTTGCCGTGTAATCCGCCGTTTTGGCGGTATGCAGCGGAATGCCGCAGGCATTCCCTACTTATAATCCTATCTGTCAAAGACTGCAGGCGCGTTGTCGGCGCTTAATCGGGACGGCTCATAACGCCGCATCCCGGCCTGTTGAGGCAGACCAGAAATAATTTACTGTGTCGCCCTTGGTTTTTACAGATTCCGAAAGGGGGTGTAACGATTGCTCAACATTACGCAGAAGACGGAACTCGTAAGCGACCTTCATCGCAAGTTCAATGATAAGAAGGTGTTGATCCTTGTGGACTACAAGGGTCTCAACGTTCCGAAGATGACCGAACTCAGGGCAAAACTGCGGGAAGAGGGCGTGGAGTTTCTTGTCGTGAAGAACACGCTGTTGTCACGTGCCGCGGAAGATACGGATGTTGCCTTGATCCGGGATGGTCTTACGGGGCCCAACGCCATCGCCATGAGCTACGACGATCCTGTCTCGCCGGCGAAAGTCCTGAGTGCGTTTGCAAAGGAAAACGACAAGCTTGAGATCAAGATGGGCGTTCTTTCCGGCAAACTTCTCAATTTCAGCGACATCAAGGCGCTGGCCGACATGCCGCCGCGCGAGGAGCTTCTCGCGCAGGTTCTTTCCGCCATGAACGCAGTTCCCACGGGCTTGGTTCGTGTACTCAACAACGTGCCGGAAAAGCTTCTCTATGCACTGCAGGCAATCCGGGACCAGAAAGAAGACGCGGCCTGATTGGTGGAATCCGCATGATTCGGAAGACAGCGTGACAAACTGAATAACCATTCTTATTTTTATGATTTATATTGATTTCGGAGGATAAAAAAACCATGGCTGACATTACCAAAGACGATGTAATTAATTTTATTGCCAATATGTCCGTGCTCGAACTTTCCGAGCTGGTCAAGGAACTTGAGGAAAAATTCGGCGTCTCCGCGGCTGCGCCGGTCGCGATGGCGGCCGCTCCGGCAGGCGGCGGCGAAGCAGCCGCAGCGGCCGAAGAGCAGACCGAGTTCGACGTGATCCTGACGGGCGCCGGCGACAAGAAGATCCAGGTCATCAAGGAAGTCCG
>SLPT01000164.1 GCA_007131845.1 Desulfobacteraceae bacterium
AGGCTTGCGCGATTTCGAAGAATGCAGGGTACTTGGCGTACGTGAAATTCTGAGAAATCGCGCGTAACGCAGGTATTGGACTTTTTACGAAGCCGTCAATTTTGGTGGTCGCTGACAGGCACCGCTTTTCCGGCGTGGATCGGACGGCTTTTGGTGTAAAAATTATGATACGGTGCGATAAGAACGCGCAAATCCCGAGGAATCAAGCGTAGCGGAGAGATACTATGACGGAAACACAACCCCCTGGCGTATTGATCATAGGCGGCGGCGTCGCCGGAATGGCAGCCGCGCGGCTGCTGTCCGGTTTTGAAGCAGCCGTCCACATCGTGGAAAAACAGGATCGGCTCGGCGGGCATGCCGGTCGGTGGGCCTGCATGGCAACCGACGTATGCCTGCAATGCGGCGCCTGCCTGAGCATGGAGATGGCGGAGCAGGCGGCAGCCGCCGATCGGATCACGCTGCATCTTGGCGCCCGCGTCCTCAAGATCCACCGGAATGAAAACGGTTTTGCGGTGGATCTGGACAACGGCCGGTCCCTTTCGGTGAAAAAAATTATCGCGGCCACCGGTTTTTCTCCGTTCGATGCCACGCGGAGCAGCTCGTATCATGCCGGTGAATTTCCCAATGTCATCACGACCGCGGATCTCAACGAGCGCCTGAAAAACGAAAGCATGGATGACATCATAGGAAAAAACCAGGCGCCGGAGATCGCATTCATCCAGTGCGTGGGCTCCCGGAACCGGAAGATCGGAGCGGACTATTGCTCCCAGGTATGCTGCAAAATCAGCATGCGGCATGCCGACAAGCTGCTTCACCTGTATCCTGAAGCCAAAATTACCATATTCTATATGGACCTTCAGGTAATCGGCAAGGAGGTCCGGGATTTTTACGGCAGGCTTTCCGGTTCGGTGGCGCTTGTCCAGGGCGTGCCTGCGGAGATTCTTGCCGACGAGAAGGGAGAAAAACTCGCGATCATCACTGAAGATCGAGACCAGCGCACCCGAAAGGCCCGGCACTTCGACATGGCGGTTCTTTCCGTCGGCATGCGGCCAGCGGAAACAATGGAAGAAACCGCCGGCCTGCTGGAGCTTTCCCCCAATTCATGGGGATTTTTCAATACTTCAGGCGCACCGCCGCATGCCCCGGATATCCACATTGCCGGATGCGCGCGCACGCCGGGGGATATCGTTTCTTCCATGCAGGACGGCCGCCTTGCCGCATCACGGGTGATCAGGGAGCTGGAACTGGCACCGGTTTCTGACGGCACCCCCGCAGCGGCGGAAAAGGACGCTCCGGCCGTCGCCGTATGGGGAGACGGCCTTCAGGCATCCCGTGTGGCCCGCCTCGTGGCGGCGGACGGATATCGGACCTGGCTGATAGGAGCCCCCTTGCAGGCGGATCCCGCGGAAAATGAACCGGCCAGCCTGTCCGTGGAATCGGATGCGGCCGTGTACGATGTGTCCGGCACCGCCGGGAATTTTACTGTTTGCTATACAGCCAACGGCAGGCGGGAGAAGCTTTCCTGCACCGCCATTATCGCCGCATTCGAGCCGCACCATGCCGGGATCGACGCCGGCTTCGGATCGGAAAACGCCGTCTCATCTGAGGTGTTCTCCGCCATGGCGAAGGAAAATCCGGAAAACCTTCCCGATTCCGTCGCCATCCTCCTTGATTATGCAGGGCACGAGAACAAGGCCCTGGAGCGAACGGCGCTGGAAGATGCCTTGCGGGCCAGGGTGGCCGGAAAAACCGTCTATGTGATCGCCCGCAAGATCCTGGTTCACAAGGCCGACGGTCAGCGGCTTTTCGACCGGGCAAAAAAGGAAGGGATTTATTTTTTACGCTACGAGGATGCATCCGGCATCCTGATCGAGAAAGCGGCGGATGGCGGCTTTGCCGTTACCGTTGCCGAGGCGACGCTTCCAATCGACCATCCCGTTCGCGTGGAATGCGGCCTTCTTGTTTTCCCGCCGCAGGTGATGGCTTCTCCCGGCTTTCCGGACAAGGTCCGGCTGCTTCGTGAACGCCTTGACCGGGAGGGTTTTCTCCAATCACCCAATGCCCGGCACCGCATGACCCGTAGCACGCGCCGGGGCGTTTTTTTCGCCGGTTCAGGGCATGATGAAACCGACGCCGATGATCTTCGCGCGGAAACCGGCGACATCCTGGCCCATATCCGGGCATTGTCGGTGAAGATGGCGGCAGCCGGCGGACCTGCCGATCCGGGGGTTGTGATCAACGAGCGGATGTGCGCCAAATGCCTCACATGCTACAGGATATGCCCTCACTGCGCGATCGTTTTAAACGACAAGATGAAGCCGCAGATCGATCCGGCGGCCTGCTTTTCCTGCCACCTGTGCATGGCCAACTGTCCGGCCCATGCCATCGAATCGGAGACGTTTCCAAACGACGCGTTTGCGGAAATGGCGAAAAAGGACCGAACCGTGCTGTTTGCGTGCGAGCGTTCGGCATATCTTGCAGCGGAAGAAGCATCCCTGCCGGAAACGGTTCAGCTGGTATC
>SLPT01000191.1 GCA_007131845.1 Desulfobacteraceae bacterium
CAAACCCTTTTCCAGGATGCGGCGTCCCAGGGTGTGCTGCGCCATGTATCCGACAATGAGGATGGTATTTTTTTCATTTTTTATCTTGTAGCGCAGGTGATGGAGAATGCGCCCGGCTTCGCACATGCCCGCCGCGGAAATGACGATATGCGGCTTTTCCTCGCGCATAAGCGCCATGGACTCCTGGACCGATTCGACGAAATGAAGCTGGGGAAACATAAACGGGTTCAGCCCGTTTTCCAGGAATGTCTCATGGGTCTCCCGGTCGTAGACTTCCGGATGCTCCCCGAACACCTTGGTGATGCGGGTGGCCAGGGGGCTGTCCACGTATACCGGGATTTTCGGTGCCTCGTCGTTGCTGTAAAGCTCATGGATGGTGTAGAGCAGCTCCTGGGTCCGCCCAAAGGCAAAGGCCGGAATCAGAAGCGTCCCGCCCCTCTCCACGGTTTCATCGATAATCCGTTTGAGCCGGGGCTTCATGTCGGCCACCGGTTCATGGGTCCGGTTGCCGTAGGTGCTTTCCAGAAGCAGCAGGTCGATATCGTGCCCGGAGGCGGAAAAATCCCTGGCCGGGTTCTTGATGATGGGTTTGTCATACCGCCCCAGGTCGCCCGTGTAGGCAACGGTGAAGGTTCTTCCGTTTTCTTTCGCCCGGATGACCGAAATGGCCGAACCCAGGATATGACCGGCTTCGTAGAAGGTGCAGGTCATATCGGTTCCGATGGTAAATTCCTCGTTGTAGGGCTGACCGGAAAACTGCTCCAGGGCGCGTTCCGCGTCTGCGGTGGTGTACAGGGGCCGGATCGGGTTGATGTCGTAGCGGGACATGAAACGTTCAATGGCCTCGTCATCGCGGCGGCCGTTCTGCCGGAGGTACTTCTTCGCCGCTTCGCGCGAAACCCCCGCCAGGTCCGACATGACGCCGACCGCTCGCTTGTAGTTGAGATATCCCGCATCCGACTCCTGGATGCTGGCGCTGTCCGGAAGCATGTATTCGCAGGCATGGGCCGTAGCCCGGGTCGCGAAGAAATGGCCGGCGAATCCCCTGGAGGAAAGCAGGGGAATCCTTCCCGAATGATCGATGTGGGCGTGGGATAAAACCACGTTGGTCACAATGGACGGATCAAAGGGAAGCTGCCGGTTTTTCCGGTCGCTTTCCTCGCGGCGGCCCTGGAACATTCCGGCATCGAGCAGAATCTTGTCCTCATCGGTTTCCAGCATGTGCATGGAGCCGGTCACTTCCCGGACGGCCCCGTAGAATCGGATATTCATTGTCGCTCCATTTCAATTGTTTTGCCCGGCATTACCTTCGATTGAAATCGAAATCGCTATCGGGATCGGGATCGGGATCGCTATCGATTTCATCAACTCCAAACCCCGCGCAATCCTCCTTCACACAATACCCTCTTCCTCCCAACCGGCTGAGCATCGCTGCCATGCGATCCAGCCCGACCTTGCGCTCCCGGCTTTCGGACTCGCCAAGTGCTTTCCCGGCCACCAGGACATCCTGGATTGCGGCACACTCCAGGGTCGAACCCCGAGCGATTTCGAAGAAACGCCTTCGATCCGCTTCAGCGGCCTTGCCATTGCCTTCTGCGATATTCAATGGTATCGACTGGCTGGCACGAAGCCATTGATCCCGCGCGGGTCGGTGGATGCCGTTCAGGTCGACGGCTTTTTTGTAAACCCAGGCCACATAGTCGATTGAAAGACGGTAGACATCAAGTTTTTCGTGCCTGAGTACCATTTTAATTTCTTTCGATCCCGATCCCGATAGCGATCCCGATTTCGATTTCGATTTCGATACTCCCGGTAGCGCCGTCAGATATAGCGGCCGGCGAGAAGGCCTATGGCCAGCAGCGCCGGGGTCGCAAGGGTGATGATCACGTTTCGGCCCATGTACGGGAGAAGCATCTTAAAATCCCCATCCCGGTGCTTTGCCACGCCCAGAACCGTGTGCACCGCCAGGGGGACCGTTAAAAAAGCCAAAAGCGATAACACGGGAAACCACCCGGCAAGCCATGCAAAAAGCACTGCAAGATAAGTCCCCGCCAGAAACGCGCCGTAGACGATCACGCCCGCGCGTTTTCCGTAGACGATCATAAGGTGGCGCCTTCCCACGCCGGCATCCGGTTCGATATCCGGAAACTGGTTGATCAGAAGCAGGTTGCTCACCAGAAAGAAGGGAACAAGGGACGCCGCAAAGGGTTCTGCGCCATAGGTTCCGGTCATGACGTAGCCCACGCCCATGACCATGCAGGGGCCGAACCCGATGCCCGGCGCAAGCATGCACAGCAGCGGATCGCGGGTGAGCCAGCGGGTATACAGAACAACGGCGAATATGCCCGGAATCCCAATGAGCAGAAGGCCTGCCCCCCGGGCCCATAGGAAAAAAATCCCCACCAGAAGAGTCAGCAACAGGGTTACCCCCCCGATGGCCGCCGCCCAGTGCGCTTTTTCCGGATTTCCCGGCAGCGTCCCGCTGCCGCCGGAAAACGGCGTACGGGTGGTCCGC
>SLPT01000087.1 GCA_007131845.1 Desulfobacteraceae bacterium
ATGACGATCATGTTCTCCGCGAGAAAGGGGTTTCTCAGGGTTGCCACGATAAATTCGTATTTCCCCAGCAGTACGAGGATGAAGGCGCCGCTGATGCCCGGCAGAATCATTGCGCAGATGGCGACCATTCCGGAAAAAAAGACAAAGACAAGGGTTTCGGGCGTTGCAGCGGGGACCAGCCCGACCAGGTTCCAGGCAAACAAACCGCCCGCGATGAAAAATACAGCCGCACCCGCCGACCGGGGCGCCACCTTTCTGCCAACGGACCATACGGATGCGGCGATAAGGCCGAAAAACAAACTCCAGGTCAAAACAGGATAGTCGCTCAGCAGGTGACTGACAATCCTTGCAAGGCTAAGGACGGCAGCGGTGATGCCGACGAAGAGAAACAGCAGAAAACGGGTGTGCAGGTGAGCCAGGGCGGATTTGAAATTTCCCCGGAAAAGCAGAAAAAGAAATGTGGCATCGACGGACCGGATCGCTGCCAGGAGTTTTTCGTAAATGCCGGTAATCAGGGCGACGGTTCCCCCCGATACGCCGGGGACGGTATCCGCGGCGCCCATGGCCGCCCCCTTGAGGCTCAGCACCAGGGCATCTCTTCCGGATTCCGGGCCGGGACTCGCCATCACGGCCTCTTTCCAGGTATCCGGCTGCACGTCCGGACATGCATCCGATTTTTCCGGCTTCACTCCCCCCTCCATCCGCGCTGGCCGATCAGCTTGACGAAACGGCAGCCGCCAAGCTCCATTCTGTGGATTCCCTTTTCATCCCGGAACAGCTTCACCAGCATCTGTGAATCCGACGATCCCACGGGAATGACCATGCGGCCGCCCATTCCCAGCTGTTCCACGAGCGGCTTGGGTATATCCGGAGCCCCCGCGGTCACCATGATGGCATCAAATGGGCTTTCCTCTTTCCAGCCAAGCGTTCCGTCGCCATACCGGCAGACGACATTGTAATAGCCCAGCTTTTCAAGGGCCTGCCGGGCCTTTTCATATAGGGTCCTGTTCCGTTCGATGGTGTAGACCCTGTAGGCCAGTTCCGCCAGGATGGCCGCCTGGTATCCTGAACCGCTGCCGATCTCCAGAACCCGGTCGTCCGGGTTTAGTTGCAGGGCCTCGGTCATGAGGGCCACGATGTAGGGCTGGCTGATGGTCTGCTGTTCTCCGATGGGCAGGGGATGATCGCTGTAGGCTTGGTCAATCAGCGATTCATTGACGAATTCATGACGCGGAACGTTCCGCATGGCTGCCAGGACCCGGGGATCGTTCACTCCCCTGGCCTCGATCTGGTTTCTCACCATTGATTCGCACAGCCGTTGATATCTTCTGCCGGATGTTTCCATGTAAATCCACTCGAATCCATTGGGTTCAAATTGCCGGGTTCCGCTTTCCGGTGAATTTCTTAGCATAGCGGAAAGTATTTGTATTTGCAAGAGAGATGGGGTATTTGTTGTCCTTTTCGACGAACCGAACCCCCATCGGAGAATTCCTCATGAAATGGCTCAAAACCACCGTTGTCTATGAATCGGACGACCCGGAAACCGCCGCGGCCCTGATCGGCGATATTTTCCGGGAATACGGCCTCAAAGGCGTGATCGTGGAATCACCGGACAGTGAAGCCGATCTCAACGGCCGCACCGCTCCGGACTGGGCCGAAAATGCATTTCCTGTACCCGACCGGCTGGCGGTCATCGGCTTTTTTCCGGAGCAATACCAGGATCCGGCGCACCGCCGGATCTTCGAAGAGCGGCTTTGCGTCCTGAAACCATCGATTGTTGAGCGCTTTCAGGTGTTTTACAACGACGTGGACGAAGAGGACTGGGCCGAGTCCTGGAAGCTTCACTTCCATCCCGTTCGGATCACGGAGCGCATCATTGTCCGGCCGGGCTGGCAGCCCTGTGATGCCGGCGAAAACGACCTGGTAATCGAAATCGATCCCGGAATGGCCTTCGGCACCGGGACGCACCCGACCACAGCCCTGTGCATTCGTCTGATCGAGCGCTACCTCGCACCGGGCGGATCGTTTCTGGATATCGGGACGGGCTCGGGGATTCTGATGATCACAGCGGCAAAGCTGGGAGCGGCCAAAACGGCTGGCACCGACTGCGATCCGATGGCAGTGGAAATCGCCGGGCAGAACCTGGCTGCAAACCATATTCCCCCGGATCGGTTCTCCCTGTCCGAAGGCGACCTCGCCGCCGGCATGGACGGCCCCGCGGACGGACCCTACGACCTGATCGCGGCCAATATCGTGGCCGAAACGATTGCAGGACTCATACCGGACATCCCGCCGATTCTTTCCAGAAAAGGAATCTTCATCGCCTCCGGGATTATTGTCGAAAAGGAGGACATGGTTCTGGAAAAACTGGCGGAATACGGATTTGAAATCGTGGATGTCCTGCACCGGGAGGGGTGGTCCGGGATCGCCGCGAGCCGGTAAATCGCGTAAAAGGGTTGAGCGTATCAGTACGCAGCCAGACGAACCGCTTCGGAGGCGGGGATGAACAGCA
>SLPT01000060.1 GCA_007131845.1 Desulfobacteraceae bacterium
ACCAGGATTACCGGCAGCCCCAGCCACTTGGCCATCTGCGCGGTCGATCCGGCATCGGTTGTGCCGTCATAGCCGTCAAACAGGCCCATGACCCCTTCGACAACGGCGATGTCCGCGCTACAGGCCGCGTGTCCGAATATCCGCCGGTTTTGGTTTTTATCGAGCATCCACCCGTCCAGGTTGCGGCTGGTAGCGCCTGCGATCCGTTTGTGGTGGCCCGGATCGATAAAATCAGGGCCCACCTTGAACGGTGCGACGGCATGTCCCCGGTTTCGAAGCGCTGCCAGCAGTCCCAGGGTAAAAGTGGTCTTGCCGCTGCCGCTTGCCGGGGCGGCCACGACCATGCCTTTTATTGTGCCGGTTTCCGGCTTTATGCTATGGCTGTGATTCATCGGTTTGCCCGTACATGATGATCTTTTTCCTGGCTTCTTTGGTAAAATGATCGGGATACAGGATTTCCCCGATCCGGGCGATTCCTTCGAGCAGCCGGATGGTGGGCCGCGCAACGATGCCCTCGTCCACCCGGTATATTTCCCCTTTGCGCACCGCCCGGATGGTTGTAAATCCGGGAACGGAGCGGATCTCTTCGATGGTTGCCTGGTTCATGTGCCCGGTCTGCGACAGGTAGACATCGATTTCCTCTCCCCTGGCAATGATCCGCTCCATGCCGAAATCGGCGATGTTGGTCCCCCGCGACGGGCGCGCGTCATGGGCGATATTGATCCCGCCTGCGCAATCAAGCGCGAAAAGCGGCATGGAGCCGGGCGAAAAGGTTTTGAAGCGCCGATGGATCGCCTCGAAATAGACGGTTTTTCGTTCCGGGATTGCACCGGAAATGGCTTTGGCTTTGGATACGCCCGCCTCAAAGCGCTCCACCATTGCTTCGGCAGCAGGCTCCCGCCCGGTAAGCCGTCCCAGGATGCGCCAGTAGGTTTTCATCTCGTCGATATCCCCCGGCTGGAGGGAAATCACCTGCACC
Organism: Desulfobacteraceae bacterium; assembly: GCA_007131845.1. Lineage (GTDB taxonomy): Bacteria > Desulfobacterota > Desulfobacteria > Desulfobacterales > Desulfosalsimonadaceae > B1SED10-16. The sequence goes on from SLPT01000060.1 coordinate 980, forward strand.
CCGAATCGTCCGAGCTGGTTCATGAGCCGGGGGTAGCCGTGGTCCAGCATGGGCCGGACAATGACCAGGTCCGGGGATGCCGCGAGAAACCGCTCCGGGCTGTTCCTGGCGGAAAGCGTTTTTTTCTGTTTCGCCCATCGGCCGATGTCCCCGTCCATGGCCGCATCGATCCGGCTCACGCCCACGACCTGATCCGCCGCACCCAGCGTATAGAGATTTTCCGTATGGGCCGAATACAGCGAAACGATGCGGGAAAAGGGCTCATTCACCCGGATTTCCCGGCCGGCACTGTCCCGGATCGTATTTTCCCCGACCAGGGCCATGCCGCCGGGACCGCCTTCCCCGGCGAAACAGGTTTCCGCGGCACCGGGGACAAGTCCTGCGATCCAGAGAAGCAGGCAGATCCGGAACAACCGGTGAGTCGTTATAAGTAACTGTTTTCTCATTTTAAAAATACCACCTGTGTTGCGCCGATGGACGGCTCCCTGGAGAGCTTTACATCCACGCCGAAAATATCGCCAAGGATTGCACGGTCCAGAACGTCGCGGGTCGGCCCGGCCGCCCGGATCGCTGCTGATTTCATGAAGACCAGGTGATCGCAGTAGCGCGCAGCCAGGTTGATATCGTGCATTACGGCCACCACGGTGCGTTTTTCCCTTTTGACCCTCTCGGCGGCGATATCCATCAGCAGCAGGGCATAGCGGACATCCAGGTTGGCGCACGGCTCGTCTAACAGCAGCACCGGCGTGTTTTGGGCAAGGGACCGGGCAAAGACGATCCGCTGCTTCTCCCCGCCGGAAAGCTCGGTCATGTACCGGTCGGCAAGGTTTTTTGCACCGCACCGGTCCAGCACCGCATCGACGATGTCTATATCTTCCGCCCCGGGTGCGGCAAAGCGGGGAAGATGGGGGTATCGCCCCATGGTTACAACCTCCCGGGCGGTATAGGGAAAGTTGAGAAAGACCGACTGGGGGACAAGGGCGATGTTTCTTGCAAGCGCCTTTTTTCCCCAGGCGGACAGTGCCCGGCCATTGCACGAGACAGAGCCGTGATCCGGTTCGCTGTGCCCGCACAGCAGGTCGAGCAGGGTGCTCTTGCCGCAGCCGTTGGGGCCGATGATGCCGTAGAAGTGTCCCGGTTCAAAGGTGATGGTTATGTTTTCCACGGCCGGCGGACCTGCTTTTTTATCGCCGTACGTGTAGGAAACGTCCTCAGTCCGTATCATTGGCCGCCTCCCGGAACCATCCGGCTCATCTGCCGTTTTCGGAAAATATAACAGAAAAACGGCCCGCCGATCAGCGCGGTCAGCACGCCGATGGGAAGCTCCTCCGGCAAAACGGAGCGGGTCAGGGTATCCGCGGCCAGCAGCAGGATCCCGCCGGTCAGCATGGACAACGGGATGAGCCGGCTGTTGTCCGGACCGGACACGCTTCTGACCAAATGGGGGATGAGCAGCCCCACGAACCCGATGATCCCCGTAATCGACACGCAGATCGCCGCCATGAGGCTGGCGCATACGAGCAGCAGCGGC
>SLPT01000394.1 GCA_007131845.1 Desulfobacteraceae bacterium
CCGTCTTTTGAAAAAAGGCCCCGCCGGGCCGTGTACATCCGGCTGTCGCCCGAATGGATGGCCATGACCCGGATGACGTCCTCCAGGACCCGGTCCTTTTTCTCCATCAGGTGCTCGTAGAGAAGCCCGCGGATCCGGCTGTCCGGCAGCCCTTCCAGGGCTGCGGCCCTGGCCATGCACCTGTAGCACGCCTGGAGGGAGTCGTCCGTAAACCGGTACAGATCGATCCCTTTGATGTCAAGGGCTTCCAGCAGTTCAAAAACGTTTTCCCGCAGGTGCCGGCCGGGCCGTCCAAGCGCCTCGATGAGCGCATGGCCGCTGGTGTAGGGGGCATCGCGGATCTTTTCCTTGGCCAGCTCGCGCACCGCCTCGTCGGAATCCCCAAGGCGGTGAATGACCCTTTTTAGCGATTCATCCCCGGCAACGGGAAACACCATGAGCGCTGCGTGCCGGACGTCGGCAGCCAGGTGATTCAGAAGCGGCGCCGCCAGCTCGTCCATAACCGGGCTTTCCAGCATGCTAAGGGCATGGAGAATCCGGTCGAAGATGGGCTCGTTTTCCGGCTGCCGGAGCATATTCTCCAGATGCGCTGCATATCTTTCCGAATCCATCGTGCCGCCGGCGGCAATCACGCCGCTCCGGCGTTCTTCCGGATCAACGGATGCCAGCCATGCGCTGATTTTACGACCCACTCCTGCGGGGTTCGCCGTATACAGGCAGGCCGCCGCATACCCTTTTACCTCCGGATCCGGGTCAGCCATGAAAGGCATGATCTTCCCAGGTTCCGGCACACCGCCCCTTGCGCGGCCAAGAGCCCGCAGTACAGCCACGTTCAACCCGGGGCGATCCGGATCCAGAAAGCCCTCCAACCTTTCGGCTGTATCAGTATCCGGCCGATCCGACAACATGCCGATCAGCCGAATCCTGGTTTTTTCGTCCTGATGCTCCAGGACATCCAGGATCAAAGCGTCCAGGTCTTCGACGTCCAGGGTCCTCATCAGCCGGGCATACCAGATCGCATCATCTCCCCGGGCGGACAGAAACGCACCGACCAGTTCCCTGCCCGCACCGTCCTTCCGGAAGAGCGCCCCCGGGTTTTCCGCCTCAAGACCCCGGATATCAAGCATGTTCGACGATATCAGGTTCTTCAGAATGGCAGGATACCGGGCCTTAAGGATCACCGGTGCGGCTACCCACGCCAGCACAAAGGGAAGCGCGGCCAGGGAAAGATAGCGGGGGTGGAAGTAGTTAATGAAAACCAGGATAATCCCCGAACCCAGCAGCAGACCTGCCCGAACCACCGTTCCCCGGAGAAACGGACGGACCATGTTGCGGTAGTTCTCCGGAAACAGCCCGATGAGAATGGCATTGGCCGGCAGGTTGATGGTGGTGCGGATGATGTTGGTCGACATCCGGGCGTAGATGGCGGCCACCACGTCAAAGCGGAAAAAAAGCGCCAGGAATGCCGCGGCGTAGTTTACGGGGTGCAGCATCAGGGCTATGGGAAGTCCGAAGTATCCGTAAATCCGGCCCACAAAAAGGAGGATAAAGAGGCTGACAATATTCAGAACGCCGCGAAAATAGCTGAAAAAGGCGATCATGCCCGATTCCGTGGGGAAAAACCGGTCCACGGTAAAGTTGAACTGGTAGTTCATGATCGGAATAACGACGTTGGGCATGAACGTCAGCACCAAAACGATCTTGAACAGGGTGGACTGCCTCAGCAGCGGCCAGACCCGCCGGATCTCATCGGCCATGGAGGGGCGTTTTTCCCCGCCTTTGCCGCGCTGTTTGACTTCCATGCGGAAAATCGCCGGAAATTTTCGCCCCATCCCCTTCACGACAACCGCGCCGGCAAGGACCGTGACCATGTAGACGAACAACAGGTTGTCCATCTGGAAAGCGGCAGCCAGGTACGGCGTCCCGAACGACCCAAGGATAAGACCCACCACCCCGCCGGCGGTAAGCAGCGGAAAAATCCGCTTCGACTGCCGGGTATTGAACAAATCGTTTGCAAGATTCCAGAACAGCAGCGCCTGGAGAAGCTCGAACTGGCTTTTGAGCATGAATAAAAGCGGGTAGACCAGCTCCAGCCCCATGGGGATGACCGCACGGATGGCCGCAACGGACAGGGCGCAGAAAACAAAGAGATACAGCAGGATGCGGGCCCCGGCCACCCGGGACATAAACGTCGCCATGACGCCGGTGACGAAAAACGTCGCCACGGTATTGATCATGTTGACCAGCGGCAGGTACTCGATGCCGTAGCGTTTAAGGAAGGCTGTTTCCGCGTAGTTGTTGAGGATCATCCCGGAGGCGCGAATGATGAACAACAGTGCCATGGCCCAGAGAAACACGGCGATCTCGTCCTCGTGAAGCTTCAGCCAGTTGAGCACGGACTCCCGCATCAGCTTTTCTTCTCCATTACGGCGCCTCTTTCACGACGCGGAAGCCCGTTGTCCGGAACTTAGCCGCCGGATGCGCATAGGCACGGTTTGCAGAGCG
>SLPT01000237.1 GCA_007131845.1 Desulfobacteraceae bacterium
GTTTTGCTGGATGCGCACATGCAAAACATGAGCGGGGAAGAAGCGGCCAGGGAAATCGCCAAATGGAACAAAATCTCCATCGAACTTTCGGATTTGCCGCGGCACCGTACCCGGAAGCGGGTGAAAACCCGCCTCAATGACATGGCCGGCTTTTCCTGGATCAAACGGGAGACGAAAACGGAAAACGGTGAAAAGCAGGGCGCACCAATAAATCCCCAACACGATACCCCCCCATCCACAGAAAAAACGCCCGAAGCAGAGAGTCCGGAAACGCAGAGTCCAAAAACCCGGACCATGGATCCGGAAAGCGAACTGGACCGGGAGTTTGAAAAAGAAATCGAAGATATCATCGAACTAGACGATATCTTTCTTGAAGAAGACCTGGAAGAACTGGTTCCCAAAAAAACGGGTCAACCAAAACCGCCGGGTGAAAAAAAACCGACCGACAAGAAGACCGCCGCCCCTAAGAAGCCTTCCGCTGACGCAGGCAGAGGCGCCGCGGAAAACCGCCGAAAAAGAACGCCGGAAGCTGCAGCCGGGAAAGCGGCGGCAAAATCCCAACCCAAACCCCCAACGGATCCATCCGAAAACCCGTTTCGGGACATCATCCGAAAAGTAAAAAAAATCACTTCCTGCAAGGCCATTGCCATCGCCAACCCGGAAGCGGAAATCATCGCCGGAGACCAATCGGATTACTCCATCAACCTGGTTCTGCTCGTAACGGAGATGACGGCTTTTTTCCACTATGCCCGAAAGTCATCCGGAAAGTACAAGGGAAAACCCCCGGAGACCGTTACCATCAACGCCGAAGACGCGCTGATCATCGTGCATCATTTTTCCATGCCCGACAAGACGGAATGTTTTTTGATCATCGCCTGCCCTCCCTTTGCCAACGCCCATCTGATCCGGGAGCAGTTCGCGCAGATCCTTCCGGCCAGGATATAGATATAAAATCGATCAGTTCCGATCCGGCGCACCCTGCATCGCTCCCATTTCCCGTGCCGCATGGCCTCCACGGATTCTGCTTTTTTATAAAGCCCTAAATAGTGACGGCTTCGTAAAAAGTACAATATCTGCGCCTGCGCGCAATTTCTCAGAATTTCACCTACGACAAGTACGCTGCATTCTTCGAAATTGCGCAAGCCTTGATCTTGAACTTTTTACAAAGCCGTCAGATCACAACTTTTTACGAGTGCATCAATCTTATTTTTCCAACGCATACACGGGAAAGACCGGTCCATATTGCTTTACACCGGTTGCAGACGGGTTGAAAAACGATTATACTCTGATAATACAATAAGTCATACACACCCTTTCAATGTTTCCAGGAGGTTGCCGTGAAAAAACTGGTGTTATTATTACTGGCCGTATTTGTCTCAATGGTAATGTTTTTTGCCTGCCAGGGAGAGACGCCGCAGGAAGGGCCCGCCCCGGAACCGGAAACTGAGGCGCCGGCCGAAACGGCAGAAGCCGATCCGACCGCCGGCGATCCGGTCGATGAGTTTCCGGGGTTCGACACCCTGGAGGAAGCCGCTGACTCGGAAGCATGGGCTCCCTGGTTCCCGAAATACGTGGAGTACTGGGAGGCCACCGGGGAAATGCGAATGACCACATACGGCGGCGGCGGACGGCAGGAAGCGGAAGGAATGGAGATCGAAAAAATCGACTACCTGGAGCTCTATCCGTTTCTCCGGACCAATTACGCCGGATTCCCCTTCTCAAAGGGGTATTACCGTTCCAGGGGGCACATATACGCCCTGACGGACATCATCGATACCGAACGGCTGCCGGACTGGGACCAGCGGCCTGCCTCATGCATGTCCTGCAAGAGCACCGACGTTGTGGTGGGAATCAATGAACACGGGGATGATTTCTATAAAAAACCCTTCGCGGACGTTGTGGGCGAAAACACCATCGGCTGCCTGGACTGCCACGACCACCGGGATGCTTCGGTAAAAGTCCAGCGGGACTACGTGTTCGAGGCGCTTGCCCATGACAGTTTCAGAAATATCGACCCCGAGGGCCGCGACGATCTGACCTGCGCCCAGTGCCACGTCAACTATTACTTCCACGAGGAAACCAGAAAACCGACTATGCCATGGAGCACGGGGCTCACCGTGGAAGACCAGCTCGAGCACTACAACATGGCCAGGCGTTCGGATGAATGGGAGCACGAGGTAACCGGCGCCCTGGTCGCCAAGATCCAGCACCCGGAATACGAACTCTACCATGAGGGCAAAAACCAAAACATCCATTCCCGTCTTGGCGTGGGGTGCACGGACTGCCACATGCCCCAGATGGAAGACGAGGATGGAAAGCAGTACAGCTCCCACACATGGACGAGCCCGCTGACCCACGTGGAGGAATCCTGCCTGCGCTGCCATGGCAGCTGGGGCGCAGAGGAAACCGTCAGCAAGGCCGAATCGGTCCAGGGAAAAGTCTATGAAAAGCAAAACCGCATCGGCCGGGATCTGGCTGATTTCATCACGGCCGTTGGGGAGAA
>SLPT01000270.1 GCA_007131845.1 Desulfobacteraceae bacterium
GGTCGGGGACGGTATACCTGTCGAAGTTTGATGAGAATCAATCCCTGAAGCAAGAATTAGCTGAGGTGTAAATTTCGGGATGACCGGGAATATTGTATTTTGAGGCAAGTTTTAAGGGCTTTTGGTTCCTGAAAAATATATAAACACTCATGAATATGACATTATGCGAACGATAGCGGCCAGTTTACCGGGCTGGGGGTCTTTCGCGGAACACCGCCGGGTTTTCGTGTTTTTTTATCAGGTATTTGAGCCAGAGACGGTTCAGGTAGGTCAGGGGCCATTTGGATTGGCGGGTTTTTCCGGTGGCAAGGCAGTCGGGGTCAAACAGAAGGTCCAGTATGTGCAAAACGGGGGGGGTGTTTTTCAATGCCTGGGTGCATCCCGCGCAGTAGGTGATCATGGGGCGGTCGTCCACCTCGTTGATTCTTTTGTCGTTCCAGGCAGCGGACAGGGTCGGGTCTCTGAATTGAACTGCGCCGCCCTTTCCGCAGCAGAAGGTTTTTTCCCCGAAATGAGCCATTTCTGTAACACACAGGCCTTTTGATCGGGCCAGAGCACGGGCGGCATCGTGCATGACGGGTTCATCGCGGGCTGTGCAGGGGTCATGGACGGTTATGGTTCGACCGTCTGCGGTTGGGCCGGGAGGCGGGCCGTTTTCGATTAGCGTAACGTAGACGCTGATGGCCTCAAGCGGTGCGCCATCCGCGGTGAAGATCATGTGGCAGTTCGGGCAGGCCGTGAGGATGCGTTTTACGCCGTGTTTGAGCAGAAAGGATTTCATTTCCGAGAGCATGTCCGCGTAATGGCGGGTTCTGCCCAGATCCCGGGATATCTTGCAGCAGCAGTCCAGGACTATGCCGATACCGGGGATTAGGGTCTTTAGGTATTGATACAGGGCAAGGGTTTTTCCGGGGCGTGTGCCGGGTAGGGCGCATCCCGGGAAAAACACCGTGTCACAATTTTCGGGAAGGCAATACCATGTGTAGCGTTTGGATGTGCCGCGCTTTTCATAGGCCATGATTTTTTTATAGGACTTGAGCGGGGCGCTGCCGGCCAAGACCGCGGCCCGGCGCATTTCAAGAAACATTTCCCCGGGCCTGAGCCCCACCGGACAGACCGCGCCGCAAAGGCCGCACAGGCTGCATTCGTAGGCCAGATTAAGAAATGCCGAATCTGATGAATCTTTAGCGGATAGGATTGCCCGGGGGGTGCCGTATCGCTTCAAAAAGGCGCATTCCGCCTGGCATTCGTGGCAGTCGATACAGGTGTTGTGTATTTCGTCAAAGAGGGAAATTTTGTTTGACACCGGGTTGTGTGTGTTTTTCATCCATAAAATTATGGTACTGGATGATATTTTCTAGTTCAAGGTGCAAATTTCAGCAGACCCGGGAATACAGTCAGGAGCATGCACTCCACAGAAATTCGAGATTCTGGTCGAGCATAGGTTATGATAATCACGCTTCTCCAAATATCTGTCCCTGCTCAATCACTTCGCGCACTTTCACCGCCAGATCTTTCATTGAAAATGGTTTCTGGATGAATTGCACGTTTTCATCGAGCACGCCGTGATGAGCGATCACATCGGCTGTATATCCAGACATGTAAAGGGTTTTCAGGTCAGGATGGTTTTTGACTAATTGAGCTGATAAATCCCGACCATTTATTTCGGGCATGACAACATCGGTTATGAGCAGGTCGATTTTTCCATCATATTCTGAAACAACCAGCAATGCATCATTCGGATTCTCAGCGGTTAATACCGTGTAACCGAGGCGCTCGATCATTTCTCTTCCCATTTTCAAAATAGCCGGCTCGTCTTCGACCAGCAGGATGGTCTCCGTTCCCGTTGGCATTAGACCTGTAGATTCTTTCGCGGCGTGTACAGAAGGTTTTTCAGTTTCCGGACAGGGAAAATAAATTTTAAATGTCGTTCCCTCTCCGGGCTCGCTGTATACGTTTATAAAACCGTTGTTCTGTTTGGCAATGCCGTAAATGGTGGGCAGACCAAGGCCGGTTCCCTTTCCGATTTCCTTGGTTGTAAAAAATGGCTCAAACAATCTGTCTTTGACCTCTTTATCCATTCCGCATCCATCATCACTTACTGCCAGCATAACATATCGCCCCGGAATTGCTTCCGCGTTGGTCTTGCAATAATCTGCATCAACGATCGTGTTTTTCGTCTCAATGGTCAATTTGCCGACATCGGATATGGCATCCCGTGAATTTACAGAAAGATTCGCCATGATTTGGTCCACCTGGGAGGGGTCTACCTTTACCGGCCACAGGTTTTTTCCGGGATGCCATGCGAGGTCGATATTTTCACCGATCAGTCGCTGCAGCATTTTCAGCATACTGGAAATGGTGTCGTTTAAATCAAGTAAAACCGGATTGATAGTCTGCTGCCGGGCAAATGCCAGAAGCTTACCCACGATGTCTGCGGACTGTTTTCCTGCGGCGTGGATTTCCCGGATCGCTTCGCGGAGGGGGTCTGAAGGGTCGGTCATGTCTGCTGACATTTCCGCATAACCGTTGATAATGGCAAGTTTGTTGTTGAAATCATGCGCCACTCCTCCCGCAAGCCGGCCTATGGACTCCATTTTCTGTGCCTGGGACAACTGAGCCTGGAGCTTTTCCTTTTCCTCCTCCGCCCGTAAGTGATCTGTGAGGTCAATATCGATGCAGAACAGTTCGGTATCCTGGCCCGGAACCTGGACGAGCGCGTGTGACGAATAGACCGAAATATGCGAGCCGTCCTTTCGCATCAACAGCAGTTCGGAAGCGGGCATTGTCTCGCCGGTATCGGCCATGTGAAGAATCTTGTCTTTCATTTCGTCCCGTATTTCGGGTGGAATGATGAGATCCAGTAGATTTCGACCCAAAGCTTCCTCTGCGGTATAGCCATAGAATGTCTCCGAGGCACGGTTCCAGTAGCGCACCGTGCCATCCATGCCATAGCCCTGAACGGCCACTGTCGCTACGTTTTGCAGAATCTCACGGAAGCGTCTTTCGCTTGCGGCCAGCGCCTCCTCGGACTGCTTGCGCGCAAAGTACCCCCCGAGCATTTCCGCCACCGTCCGCAGAAGCGCCAACTCCATATCCACCCAGCTACGTGGCTGGCGGGTTTCGTCGAAACCGATGAAACCCCACCACTGCCCCTCTACAACGATTGGAAGAGCCAATATGGAAATAATTTCATGCGATTCGAGGATTTCCCGTTCGCTGTAGGGGAAATCCCGCACATCGCCTTGTATTGCGTTGCCTTGGGAAAGGATTTCATGCCAGCGCTCGAAGCCTTGAGAATAAGGTAAATGCTTCAAGAGGGGATTGTCGATCTCGGGCGGCACACCGGGCGCGCAAAACTCAAAGATCTGTCGCATGCAAAGGCCATCGCCCGGATCATTAAAGTTTTCGAAGATATAGACCCTCGAGACGCCAGAAGCTTCCAGAAGCAGGCTCAAGGCATCGGTCACGCTCGCCTCCGAAATCTCGGAGCTCAAAAGACACGTCGAGGCCGCTGCTGCGGCCTGCTCGAATCGCAATTGCCCCGCAAGCGCCTCCTCGGCCTGTTTGCGATCAGTAATGTCAATGCAGGAAGCGATACTTTGATTGGTTTCCGGAATGATGTCTACACCCAGCAAAATATTACGCATTTCCCCGTAACGAGTAATTAAACGATACTCGTACTGGCGAGGTGCGGCATTCGGGTTCTGACGCCGCAGATAATGATTTTCTTTCATCCAGCCCACATCATCGGGATGAACAAATTCCGTCCACGATTTTTTCCCTTCAATCTCCTGTCTTGAGTATCCGATAAGTTCTTCGGTATACATGTTGACAAGAGAAATGGTCGTATCCTCTTCAAGAATGAATATTGCCGTGCCGGAAGTTTCGAATATGGCACGGTAGTAGTTCTCAGAGCGCCGCAAGGATTCTTCGGCATTCTTGCGTTTGGTGATGTCTGTATGGGTTCCGATCATGCGCAGGGGCGTACCGTTTTTAGCCCACTTCACGATCTTGCCTTGTCCCCTGATCCATATCCACGACCCGTCCTTGTGTCTGAAGCGGAACTCAGTATCGAAGCGGTCTGATTGTCCGGAGAGATAGTGTTTTATTGCAGCTTCGGCGTTTGGCAGGTCATCGGGATGCACGCGCTCCTTCCAGGCGGTAAAATTCTGCGGGAATGCTTTGGGCGCATATCCGGCCATGGTGTAATAACGCTCATCAAAAATGGTTTCATCGGAAATGAGATTCCAGTCCCAGATGCCTTCATTTTTGACCATCATGGCCAGATCGAGGCGCTCCTCGCTGAATATCAATGCCTGATCATCTTTTTCTTCAAGCCCGCTGAGAAGATGTTCAATCTGCAAGTCTGCTTCAATCTGCTTGACCTGCGTTTCATGAATCATCTGCCGGATTTCTTCATGTGTCAGTGTATCCAGATCGGGAAGGGCTATGGCCCTGGCCTTTTGTTCGGCTTGTTCGCGGATTGATTCCGGCTCGGGAAATGAAGTCATTCTGGATTGCGACCGGGGATTGATATTGTTTTCCTTGGTCATAAAAGCTCCAGGGGGAGAGATCAAACAATTTATCGGGCAGATCTTTTAATGCCGGAGGAGTCTCGGAAAGGGGCATAAAAGACGCGTTTTGGACGGTTCGATGTGTTTGAAACTCCTATAAAATATTTGCTTTCAGGAGAGATTTCATCTTTAAGATATCAGAACAATTCGATGTTTGCAATTGAATCCGCAGTTTGCCAGGAAAAGCATTTCGAAGAGTATCAGTGCCGCTGCGGCTATTGTAACTTTATGAGCATCTCCAATTTACGAGATCATCAATTATGACGGCTTCGTAAAAAGGCCAATATCTGCGTTACGCGCGATTCCTCAGAATTTCACGTACACCAAATACGCTGCATTCTTCGAAATCGCGCAAGCCTTGATCTTGAACTTTTACAAAGCCGTCGGATCGCGACTTTTACGAGATCATCAATTATGGCATTTTAAAAATCTCATCTTATTTTTTATAGATATTTGTATTTGCTTCCCTGCAATCCTTCGGCACGTGGCTTAGAGATAATACGTTGTGGTTTTCGGATTCGCGGCAGAAAGACCGCTACCGGTGCGACGTGGAGATTGTCACGTTCATGGATCGTCCTGCAAGGTAGACTTTCAGTCATCAAAAACCAGCGATCTGAACATTAATATACTGCTACGAAATCAATAGTAGGCTCCGGATATGATTAAAAGAGAGCGGGGGGCTGATCAGAGAATCAATAATGCAGATGAAAGCAGGCATTCGCTGGGTATGAGTGTCTGGCAACTTCAGTTGTTGCGCTATACCGTCGTTACGTTTATGGCAGTGGTTCTGCTGTGTCTGATCGTGTTTATGGTCTGGGTGCTGGGCCAGATCATCTCGACGCTCCATGTTCTGTTTTTTCCCCTTGCCGTATCCGGGGTTCTGGCGCTGATACTTTTTCCGGTTGTGGAGTTTTTCGAACGCTATTTACGGCTCTCGCGACTGGGTGCGGTGGTGGTGATTTTCCTGCTGTTTTCATTGCTGTTGTTGCTCGCGCTGGTCCTTGTCATACCTGTTGCCATCAACCAGGGCCGCGAGTTCATCAGTTTGATCCCGGCCATGGCCGAGCAGGGGTATGATAGTCTTTCCCGTAGTTTCCCCCAGGCAATAACTGCATTTGAAGGCCTTGTTTCACTAATTGATCCGAAAACCATGTTGCCGGAACCTCAGGAGGCAGCTGAAAAAGCCATGGCGTATATCGGACTGTTCTTCGGAATGGGTTTCGTCCCGCTATATCTTTTTTTCGCACTTCTTTCCGGAAACAAGATTCGTGATCATGCCAAGAATCTTCTCTTTATTTTTAATCGTGAAACGCAAGATGAGGTGCTTTATCTCGGGCAGGTGTTTGTTGCGTATGTAACGGCATTTTTTCGTGGCCAATTGATTATTGCTCTGGCCATGGGTGTTATCATGGCTGTGGGCTTTACGCTTATCGGCCTGAGTGGCGCCATTTTTTTCGGGCTGGCATTGGGCCTGCTCAGCATCGTTCCCTATCTTGGGATGGTGATCGGGCTTTTGACAGTATTGCCAGTCGCTTACCTGCAGCCGGAAGGCGGCATTCAGCTTGCAGTGCTGGTGCTGGCCGTGATCCTTGCAACGCAGGTAGTCGAAAGTATATTTCTGACGCCAAAGATCATGGCCGATCGATCCGGGCTTCATCCGGTCCTGGTTGTCATATCCATCATCTTTTGGGGAACGGTTTTCGGTGGCATAATAGGTATGATTTTGGCGGTACCGCTGACAGCGACTCTCCTGACGCTCGGCAAGCATTTTAAGTTGCGGCTCTACAGGGTTGATAAGCCGGATGCAGCGGCGTAATATGTGTTAAATGGGCATTATCTCCCTTATAATTGCACTAGTGGCAACCCCCTCCAATAATACGGATTTGGGACCGGAGGAGGCTGCCAGATTCAAGGTGCATTTTTCAGGAGGCCCGGGAATATATTCCCTGCTGGCAAGCCGACCGGACCGTTGCCTTCAACGCCGATCAGCACGCGCTATTTGCCCGTCCCCTTGCCTCGTTCGTGGAAAACGCCGACCTGATAGTGCGGTTTGCCGCCGGTACACTGACAATATAAAGTGTCAGGATGAAACAACACCTACCGTCGTCCACTCCACCAGTAGCCGCCTCCGCCGCCGAATACAATAAGCAACACTATGATCAGAATGATGAGCCCTGTATTACTCATGGTAATTTCCTCCCTTTAATTTGATCTGTTTTTTGGTAGTTCCCGGAATGCTTTTCCCGGAAGATTCATTTATGTTGCTTTTTATAAGTACAATTTTAATGCCAGTTATCCCTCAATCAGCACCAAATCACTCATCAGTTTGATTTTAATAGTAATCATCTGAAATGGATCTGCATGGCTGTCATTAAAAGCCATATAAAACGGGTCATATTTAACCACTGGTCATATAGGACCCTTTTTAAAACAGGGGTCAAGTCCAGTCTTATCTTTGTAAAAAATCGACAGTGCATCGATTTTTTACGCTTGGTAGCCGAAAAGGTTGTTGCAAAGGTTTGACATCCTTTTTTTTGAAAATATACTTAAATATATGACAAAGCCAAACCAATCGTGAGGTTGAGGCGGCAAGTTTCGGGGCTTACCGACACCTGTTTTCGCTGCACTTTGACTTCAAGACGGCCGGGCTGCCATATATTTTAATTAGTTCGTCTTTTTTGAAATTCATTTACGTGCCTGTAGAGACTATCTAGTGAAGGCTCTCCCTATGCCGGATATACACCTGAAGCAAGAAAGCAGAGGAAGACGGCATGGATATAATGGTCATGCCGGATCGAGTTAAGTTTTAAACGAAAGTAAATGACAGGGAGGTAAAATGAAAAAAACTATTGTAGTTTTATTGGTGGTATTATTTTTCGCTGCACCGGCAAATGCCCAGATGGCCGGTTTACCAATTGCCGACAGTGCTGTTCCTCTTGAAGCCGAAATGAAAAGAGTGGGTGCTGGATTTGTTATCGGTGATGATTTTAACATGTTTGGCGGCCGTTTTTCTTACGGACTGGCAGACGATATTTCCGTATTCGGCGATTTTGGCGTGGTTGACCCCGATAGCGGCGATGCAGGTTGGGGAATACAAATTGGTGGTTTGTATGGGATTCCGACGGGGAATTCTCCTTTAGATCTTGCTGCAAGGGGAACTTTTGGATATGCAAGCCTTGATCAAAAATTTCGCGTTTTCGACCCTTCCACAGGAACAACCACCAGTCAGACGTTCAGCATAGACATCATTACGAGTAACATTGGCGCTCTTGTCAGCACAGATATTGATATGATGACGTTATACGGATACCTTGGCTTTAATTATTCTCGAATTAGCAATGGCGGGTCGGATTCGGAGATCGATCCGGCAGTCGGCGGAGGCGCACTTTTCCATGCAAGCGAACGGGTTTCTATATATGCAGAATTAATGCATATTGATGATATATGGCTCGGGTTTGGTCTCCGGTACGCATTTTAAATTTTTCTGACTATGCTATTGCAAGCATCCTACACCGAGGTCGTCTCTGAATATCGATACTCGAGGCAAACTAAAGATTATTGGCGACAAAGCCTATGACAGCGATCTCATTGATAGTCGAATTCTTGTGAGATGGGTTCCAATCAATCGTCAGTGCCGGTTGATTGGAACCCGGCCGGGATCGCCCGTTACCGGCAGGATCAATAAGTGCGGCAGGGAGAGCTTTTTCGGATCGCGGAATTGGGGCAGGCCGATTACTTTGTCGCTCAAAGCCGGCAGAGTTGTGTAACAGCATTGAAAACCGATGCAATGGCTCGATCCACGTCTGCTTCGGTCGTCATCCGGCCAACGCTGAAACGGATGGTGCCCTTTGCCCATACTTCGGCAACCTGCATGGCAACCAGTACATGGGACATATCCACGCCATCCGAATGGCAGGCAGCGCCTGCAGATGCCGATACATCCAGCCCTATCTCCTCTAAAATCCGGTTAGCCTCCAGGCCGCGAAATGAAATATTGAGGGTGTTAGGCAGCCGGTCTTTAGGATGACCGTTTAGGCATATATTGACGCCGCAATTTTTGATGCCTTCATGCAAACGGTCACGAAGTGTCTGCATTTGCGACTGTAAAGCCTCTGCATCATTGATTGCGATCTCGCACGCCTTGCCCAGCCCGGCAATATGGATTACATTTTCTGTGCCGGCCCGACGGCCGCTTTCCTGCCCTGCGCCATGAAAGAAAGGTGGCAGGGAAAGGCCGCGGCGTAAATAGAGCGCACCAACTCCTTTCGGCGCATACATCTTATGGCCGGCTATGGATACAAGGGATGCCCCCATAGTATCGACATTGGTTTCAATCTTGCCGGCGGATTGAGCCGCGTCCGTATGAAATACAATGCCGTAGTGACGGGCCACTTCACCAATCTCGGAAACGGGCTGGATGCTTCCGGTCTCGTTGTTGGCATGCATGATGGTGATCAGTATGGTTTCCGGCCGAATGGCGGCCGCCACATCCGCAGGTCGTACGCACCCATTACCATCTACCGGCAGATAAGTGGTCTCTATCCCTTCCGTTTCCAGGAATGCACAGACTGAAAGCACAGCGGGGTGTTCGATCGCAGATGTAATGATATGGTTGCCTTTGCCCCCAAAGGTCCGGGCAACCCCAATAATGGCATGGTTATTGGACTCGGTTCCGCCACTGGTAAAGACAACCTCATCGGCATGGCAATGCAAAAGCGAGGCGACTTGTTCACGCGCATTCGAAACCGCCCGTCGTGGAATAACACCATGAAGGTGGGAACTGGAGGGGTTGCCAAACGCCTCTTCCATAAAAGGGCGCATTGCATCCGTTACTTCAGGTATAAGCGGGGTGGTGGCATTGTAATCCAAATAAACGGGGTTTGCCATATTGCCACGAATCTCCTTTCAGACCAGCCACGACTTGCCTTTTTCAGATCCATTCCACGTCAATAGATAATACCGCATCTGGGCAGAAAATCAAACTTGACGACTTCATAAATGTCAATTCCTGTTGATCGGGCAATTATAGCCGAGAAGGAATAAATAATCGTTCCATTTCGTGAAAGGCCGCATTGTGGGCGATAATCGGCATATCGCCGATGGTTCGTGGTTCCATGACAAATTCAAAAAAAGGCATTCCATGCGATAGCGGCCACCCAAAACGCCAACCGGATAATAAAAAGACCGATGATAATAACGAAAGCATACCTCAGGACACCGACGGGTTTTTCGGTTTGCATAGGTGCTCCGGCTGTGAGGGTATCAAGTTGGTGCTTCACCCGGAAGCATTCCGGATTCCGCGGTACATGAAAGTCGCTGAGGATCTCAAAATTGACGGCTTCGTAAAAAGTCCAATATCTGCGTTACGCGCGATTTCTCAGAATTTCACGTACGCCAGGTACGCTGCATTCTTCGAAATCGCGCAAGCCTTGATCTTGAACTTTTTACAAA